>NZ_JBKEIV010000046.1:0-27472 GCF_046693725.1 Anaeromassilibacillus sp. SJQ-1
AGCGTAACTGTGCCAGCCTCAGAGACCGTAAGACGTGCCCAATTGACGCTCTTATCAGCGATGATTGCTCCTGTACAAGAGAGCTCAGCAGCAGGGGATGAAAACTTGACCAGACGATCACCCACTTGGCACTCCTCTACAAACAGCTCGCTGCTCTCATCAGAGAGGCTGTAATGATGTACATATACCTCTACCCCAGTCACCAGCTCCCGTTGCGTGAGGCTATGTCCCACCACTTTGTCGTCCGGGCTGATCGTATCCGACACATCAGTCGATGGCTTAAAAATACGGATCATATTACTGCGCGCACATGACACCAAAGCACCTGCAGCAAACGCTACTTGCTGCAGCGCCGCCCGATGCGTACAGATGGGGAGATACCCTTTGAGGGTGATCCTGGCGATATCCGCATCTAGCTCATACAGATCCGAGACTCCGGCAGATGCCATAATATCGGACACCAAGTCCCCGACCGTAATGCCGTCCAGCCACAAACCTCCCATGTACTCTGTGCCATCAATCACGCCTAATAGATCGGTACAGGTGACATCTGTGACATTGCCGTCAGTTGCAGCCTCTTGCAGATAATAGGTCCCCATGTCCATGGGATCACCATCAATCCACTCTGTAACAGCCATATCCTGCCTCAACTGGAAAGCACGATATGCACCGCTGGGATCAAGTATGTCAAACTCTCCGGACGGCGAGTAAAACTGATAATAGAGCATGTTGATGCGCAACTCGTCGGAGAGTAAATCAACCTCCTCTATCACATTGGCGCTGATAAGATCGTTGCCTCCAAATACCTTAAGCACGCCGTACCGTAGCCCGGATAATTTGAGATAATGGTATGGCTTGTTGGTTGCCAAAAATGTGATGACAATCTTATAATATCCCTCCACCAGCGGACCATAAGAGGCGTTGGCGGAAACCGGAGCAAAATCCTCCTCGTGTATCACATTGCCGCTCTGTCCATACCAAACGATATGCATATCATGGATCCAGTCTCCGGTTGACTCGCTAAATACCAAGGTAAGTCCTACAGAGGTGTGAGGCTCCGTAAATGTGATTGTCAATGTGGGAGGGACTGCAAACACTCCATCTGATCCAGAGAGTGTGTTTGACCAAACTCCCATAAACTCTTGGACAGGATCATCCGGAAAAAGTAACCGGCTCCCATCAAGCGGGATACCATCCCCCTCTAACGTTGCCCATGGATCCAGCGTCTGGGTCTCATCATGGATCTGATAGAGATCGGACCAAGGCTTGTAATTTGTGGCGGATAGGGTGGCGTCGTCAACCGCTGTAACATCCATCAGCCTAAAAGAGATCTCGCATCTGGTACTCATTGGCCATCCTCCAAAGGCTCTACTCCGGTGATATTGAGCGTAAGGCCATCCCAGCGCCGTGTGCCATCCAGCTCTAAAAACATTAGAGAGTCGTTACCGATCTCTACACGGGCGTCCAGCGTAACATCATCTTGACCGTCCGGCAAAGTAATGGACACATACTCGTCCGATGTAGCCAATGCCTCGCGCAGCGAGTCATAAGCGGCCTGGTCAAGGCTGCCCAAAGTGACTGTATACGTGCGATACCGGGCACGCAGCTCACTGCGTTTCCGGCCGCTCTCCGCAATCAGATCATACTTATACTCACGTATCTCTCCGCGCTTAAGGTCGGTTATCTCTGCACCGGGATACTTTTGGCCGTTGATCTCGATCATGTTGTTGTGCCTCCCTTGACCATCTTATCGCCTCGTCGTTTGCGCTCGACCTCGATGTACGGATACATGTGCCGGGCAAGAGCCGCCATATCGCCCTTAAGATTGATCGTAGGCGTCGTCTCTATGTACTCATGATAGTAGGTGGATTGCGTGGCCGCTGGAGCGTATTGGGCTGCATGTGCATTTGTTCGGTCAGTGGCCACAGCGGACAAACTCCCGACCTCGCTGGTTACCGCGCCGCGCATTTGAGCGAGGACATCTGGCAATGCCCGGTCAAACCCAACACCTACGCCCTGTGCGAGAGGCTCGCCAACCAGATCCCGTGTTTTGCCGGATGGGGAGTGGATGTCCGCCTCATCTCTCATGGCATTGATGGCTTGACGCACAATATCGGCGGCAGCGGTAGACAGGGCTCCAGACTTGGAGTACATGCCATCAATCATCCCTTGGATGCTGTTTTGTCCAATACTGCTCAGCGTTGATGGGACCGAGGCCAAAGCCGCATCTAGCTTGGCCGTAAAGCTTTTGTTGAGCGTATCGAGCTGACTCTTATAAAATTGATCGGCAATCCCTTTGGCCAAATCCTGCTGCTTTTGCCAAGCAGCCATGTAGCTGCCAAATTCTTCCGCAGGCAAATTAACCAGCGCCTGCGCAAATTTGGTGGCCTCCTCGACTCCGAGAGCCGTTACCTGATCAATAAATCCATCCGGCAACTTGCGCATCTGGAGCTGTGACAGAGCCTTGTCGTATGCACGCAGGGCCTCAATATGCGCGTCCAAATTGACAAGGGATAGGTCACCAGTCTCATCATCAATCACAAATAGGTCTCCAAAGCCAGCCAGTTTGGATTGCATGTCCTCTTGCTGCGCAAGGATATCATCGTTCGCGCCTTGGAACTCATCGGTGATCTCTGTAATCCGGTCCTTGGTGATCTGCAATGCCTCATCGTAGCCGTCCGTCAAGGCATCCTTATATGCGTCAGTGACCTCTTTGCCTGCATCCTCATATGCTTTTTTTTGAGCGTCGGCGCTCTCCTCGATAGCGTCGATCTCCCTTTGGATGGCCTCTTTTTGGGTTTTACCGACCTTGTCCATTTGACGCTCTTTGGCGGCAACCATGGACTCTGTCGTTGAGTCAACCTTATGGTTATATGCCTCCACATTTGCCTCGACCCATTGCTCCATCGCAGCCACAGACGCATCTACACCTGTGTCGATGGCATAGGTCAAATTATCTATGTAAGACTCCCCAATCTCCGTGTAAGAGTCGGCACTCGCTTTAGCTGCCTTAATCGCTGCATTGGATACGGAGGTAATCGCTCCTGTAACATCCTTGGTCTTGTCCTTGATACCGAGGGCGATGCCCATAGAAATCATCTTACCAACCTGGTCACGCATCACGCGAGACGGGGAGTGGATGTCCAAGGCTCCCTTGATGCCGCCGAGGATGCTGTTGGCAAACTCAGTGACCTTGCCCTTGATCCACTCGCCTGCTCCTGTGATGCCCTGCCAGATGCCCTCGACGATATTTTGTCCGACATCCTGGATCTTGGACATCAGACCCAAAAACGCATCTACAAGCGCCTGGACGATCTGTGGGACTGCCTTGATAATCCCCGCAATAATGGCTGGCAAATCCTGGACGAGTGCCACAAATAGGGTAATACCTGCCTCGATGATCTTGTCAATATTAGACGTTAATGCAGTAACGATCCCCTCAATGATCCTGGGCATAGACTCTGCAAGCGTTGTAATGATCTGTGGGAGTGCATCTATCAAAGCCAAAAATAGCGTAACGCCCGCATCAATAATCGCTGGCAGATTATCCATCAGCGCCGTGATAATCCCGTCAATTAAGTCCGGCAATGCGTCGACGATCGTCTGGATAATCATCGGGAGATCCTCGACCAGAGCGGTCAACAGGTCGATCCCGGCCTGCACGATGAGATCGATATTATCAAGCAATGCTGTGAGAATCCCGTCTATGATCTCTGGGATTGCCTCCACAATGGCCGCAATAATATCTGGGAGTGCGTCTACCAATGCCGTAAGCAGCTGTATCCCCGCATCGATTAGCCGAGGAATCGATGCAAGCAATACATCGACCAGGTTGGTCACAATATTGGGGATAGCAGCAATTAAGATGGGTAATCCATCCAGCAGTCCCTGCACAAGTCCTTGGATTAACTGGATGGCCGCATCAACCAGTAGAGGTATATTGTCGATCAATGTCTGGACAATGGCAACAACAACCTCGATAATTTTAGGCACCAGTTGAGGGAGGGCCTGACTGATCCCATTGGCCAGAGCCATGATGATCTCAATGGCGCCCTCTAAGAGTAATGGTAACGCCTCAATCAATCCCTGCAACAGCGTGGTGATCATGCCCACAGCAGCTGTACTGATCTGAGGCAAACATGCAGCGAGTCCGTCAACCAATCCCATAACGATCTCGCTCGCAACATCCGCTATTTGCGGTAGGATTGTTGCAACTCCATCGCTCAATCCGGAGAGCGCCTCTCCAAATGCCTCCGCCATCTCAGAGACATCACCGTTGGCAGAGGCAGCCCCTGCGGATACCTCGTTGACAAAATCGGAGAATATGGGCAGAGCTTGATCACCGATCGGCAAAACAAAATTGGTCTGCAGTACCCGTCCGAGTCCTGCAATCGCAGAGTCAAAGTCGTCATATTTGACCGCATTGATTGCTCCAAGCGCATCGGTTGTAGTACTGATCCCGCCGTTGAGATCAGCTAAGGCTTTGACGCCGTCAGCACCTAAATCCTCCCACATTGTGCCAAACAAGGCGACACCTGCGGTATTTTGTGCCAGAGGGTCATCCATCGCAAATAGGGCGTCGGTAACATCCGCAAATGCTTGTGATGCACGCTCGCCTCCAGCGGCAAATGCCGCTGCCGTCTCGTTGGCGTCAAGGCCGATGGAGGCAAATGCCTCCATCGTAGTGTCGCTCCCGTCTTTTACCCGTATGCCAAACTCTTTGACTGCATCTCCAAGCTTGTCAACGGAAAATGTACCAGCCGCGGCACCATTGGCAAAGCTGTTAAACATGTCCTCAGCATCCAGGCCGAGCTGCGCAAAATGCACGGAGTACTCATTGATGCTATCGAGGAGATCCCCATTTTTGTCCAGTCCGCCTTGTGCGCCTTGAGCAATCAAACTAAATGCCTCTGTGCCAGATACGCCAAATTGATCCATCATCATGCTCACAGCACGTATCTGTTCTTGGATGTCAAATCCAAACGCGTCCTGGAGCATCAGGGCATTTTGGGTAAGACCTCCAATGTTGTCCGGGTCAATCTCTCCGGATATCTGCGCTACGGTGGCCATCGCTGCAGATATATCCTCCAGGCTATCGCCAAAGTTGTTGTTGTATATCTGCATCATAGCGTCTGCAAATCCATTTGCAGACGCCTCTGCGATACCCGTCGCAGCCTCAAAGCTATTAATGGCTTTCTGTGCATCGTTGGCAAAATCTACGGCATAACCTGTAGCACCGACAAGTGCCGTGCTGACTCCAGCAATTGCAACAGCGGACCCTTTAAGCGCTGCGGTGGTAGCACTCCCAAAACTGCTGATCTGGCCGTTGACATCTTTTAGCTCGCCCTCAAATCCGCTGCTGTCGCCGTCGATCTGGATGATTACAGAGCCATCTGCTGCCATGATCCCACCTCCTGGGAGACCATCGGCAGCTCAGGCTCTACTTGGTCTTATCACTAATTTTGATCTCAAATATTCGTTTGCAGTTGCGTCCTTTGCAGCGCACAAATACACCCTTGCAGGATGCATCTCTGCTTACCTGCAAGGGCATTACATATCCACAGTATGGGCATCTAACCTTGTCCAAGCTGATGCTGCACCTCCTCAAACCTCCGGGAGACATAGCTGCGCATCCGGCGGTTGCGCTCCTCCAGAGAGATACGATCCTCTGCACTGCCGCGCTTAAGAGCATACAGCTTGCGCATCCGCTCATAGTATTTTTTCTGATTTTTGGGTAGTCCTTTAAGGTCTGCTGTCCGATAATGGACGCGGCGCATAAATCCGCTATCCTCTGGCAGGCCAAACATCAGCCGCCGGAATGTCCACCAATGGAGATATATGGATGTGAGATCAATCCCATACGCCTGCCAAAACGACGAGAGCAGGATGTCTGCATCCTGATCAAAATCGTATGCGCGCTCTTGTCTGCGGATAATGGGATCGTGACCGCTCTCCTCCGTCAATGCAGGCCGTCCCAAACGATAAAATTGAAGAGATGCATCAACTGCAGCATTGACGTTATGAGGGATATGCGGATACCAGATCTGCAGCAACTGCAATACATCTGTATCTCCATTGAGTAGAGCTAACTCAAAGGTGACTCCTACCCGAAAATCCGTATTGATGGGATAGATCTCTCCATCGATCTCTACAGATGTGGGAGGTAAATCAAACGGCTTAATCATTTTTTGCCAAACTCTATGGCCCGTCTCTGGGCACGGTTACCAGCACTATTTGTCCCATGCATCGCAGCCATCTCCGATGCAAATTGTTTGGATGTGCGTGTTACTTGGCTCACAAAGTCGTTGTATGACGTATAGATGTCCTTGACATTGACATGGTCTCCAAATATTTGGTGCGCCGTCCCGTCTCCACATACAGCATCAAAAAAGTCCAGGATTGTATTGCAGATCCGACGCAATCTTTGGAGAGGAGTCTCTCCCGGTATGGACATTTTGGTATCATCTGATACATGTTTGATCTCTGTATCCCATCGATCCATGTTATCAATATCAAAGGTGTCATATGTAATCTCTACTCCGTTGATAACATATTTGTCGCTCATATGATATCCCCCTTATACGCCAGCACTGTAGGTATACTCTTCCGGTTGCGCACCCAGCTTGCGCAACTCGATGTCAATTGCCGCAGACTCACCGGCATTGCCAGATGCATCCGAGTTGACGATAATCGATGCCGTACCCTGCTCGCCCTTGCCGTTTAACAGGCAAAAGTATACATACGGCACGGCCACGGCATTACCTGTCCCATACTTAATTGCATGGGACAACGCGTAATCCTGAAACTCATCGCCTATGTAACGGTCACCGGATACTGCGAAACTACGCTGCATACCGGTCTTGGTGGTAGACTGACCAGCACGGATGTATGTCTTGTCTTGGGTAACGGGGTTGAGCTGCGCATCTAGCCCCGCAACGCCCATCTGGACAACAACATACTCTCCAGGCTCAGAGTCTTTGCCCTCGCTGATGTCTACAGCGAGGACAAAGTCATCATTGGTAACCCATCCCTCAAAGTCTGGGCTAGGGGTGTACCCAGCCATAAGCTCCCCTAAAGTCATACTCTCTCTCCTCTCTGTAAGTAGATCAACTCCATCTGGATCTGATACCGAGCAGTCCCATGATCATCTCTAAGGTATAGATATCCAGGTGTTGTGACCGTGATCTTTTGCGCGTCTCGACCATCTCCAAGGTGGGGGAGATGCTTGGGCCTGCGATTTTGACGCTCTACCCATTGCGCAAAATCCTCATAAAATTGTAGGTTGTCGGCGTTTTGTGCAATATCACTCTCCGCAAACTCACGGGAGGCCAGCACAAACAAAAATTGTTTAAGCGCCGATCCATCCATATATTGCTTGATTGTCCCCCTACCGGGGACAACCTCGACCGAATAGGATTGCGCCTCAACCGGCAAAAAGTCGATATTGAGACGCTCTCCCTCCAATATCGGGCATGTCTTAAGCCATGTCCTCATAGATTCGATAATCGTCATCCACGTTTGCCTCCAACAAATTTGGCGAGATCGTCAATGACCTCGTCCCCACGATCTGCCATCATACGCTTATCCCAGTAGGGGCCTCTCATGGGTGATCCATGATACTCCAGACTTTTGCCGTTTTTGCCTTGTCCCTTGTATTGATAGGTCGCGTAAGGTTGGTCGTACAAGATCGCGCGTCCATCTTCATCGATCTGGCGGGTGTTTTTTAGCGTGCCTGTCTGCATAGGCACATATTTGTCGGATAACCTGGCAACAGTGACCGCCAGATGTTTGCGAGCACGGGACGACTTACCCAGCCCACGGCCCTCTAAGATTGCCGCTGTCTCGATATGTGCTTGTACCTTAACCCTCATGCTCCACTTACCAACCAATGTGGATTGCGGCCCCGGCGGTTATCGCCGACGGCCGTAATCCGAAAGTACTCCATACCTTTGAGGTCAGCAGGAGATGATATCCCTGTAACAAGTCCCCGTACCAGATAGTCCCCCTTTTGAGGCTGCTTGCCATCCTGGAGTAATCCGTCAGGGATCCTGCTTGTAAGGACATTTGCGCTTGTGACGCCGGTCGACGTACTGGATATTGCCGTTTTGGAGTACCAACTTGCTCCGTTGATAGCCACACAATCATATTGATCTGTATCCTCCAGCTTGATATGGCGTACTAGTGTCACAACCTCGTTACACATCAACATCTTATCCACCCCCTTGATACATCAGGCCCGTACTACCGAGATACCATAGAGCGGCATTGTAGAGCTGTTGATCTGGAGATCGATTGCTTGTTACGTAGGTCTCGGAGTATCCGTCATTGGTCGCGCTGGACACCTCGCCGCCCTGCTCCTGCTTGTACATACACTCTGCTACAGCGCAGGCTGCATCACTGAGCTCAAATCGGCATAACCGGCGAGACCGGCCAAATGTCACCTGATCGATATACGATCCGGCCCGGCAGATGAGGCGTCCAAATGATGCCTCGTCCAGTTTGTCCCCGCGATACTCCGTGATGTAATAGTCGTAATCTGGTAGCTGCATAATATACCTCTTACGTGTTGGCGATCAGGGTAACATTTTGGGATAAGGCTGATTCCGCAACTGTGATGGTCTCTATTACCGTTTTGTATCCGCGCTTGGATACCTTAACCTCATACGTCCCAGCCCTAAGATTAAATTTTGCGGTGCCGTCCGCGCCAGTCTTGAGCCGTGCCCCGCTGATATCGACCGTGACGCCATCAATCGGCACTGGCTCATCCTGGTTATCCTTGACCGTATAGGTGACTGTCTGCGTAGTAACAGCAGTAGTAGGCTCCAAATACGCAAATGGGCACATCGTGCGCCCCGTGTCCATGCATGTAACAGGGTTAGGCAGTGCCCACCCCAGCCGGAAAACCACACGGAGGGCAATCATATCCTGCTGGGCGAGGTTATACTTGATCTCTTTGGTCGACGGATCTCGGATCACGCCCTGGTCCAAAATCTTGACCGTAATATCTTGTCGGATTGCATAGACCGCCTGGCTCCAGTCTCCAACGATCAGTTGTGCCACAGACGAGTCAAACGATCCATTATCCGGAAAATACATTGGGGATCCGTCAAGCGCGTACGATGTCGCCCCTTGCATGTTAGTGTTAAAAATAGGATGTCCATCTGTACCCTTGAGTCCGCGCAGCTTAGCGCGCATCTCCATGGAGGAGATCGCCCCAGTTACCATATGCCCGGACTGTTCCACTTTGGCGATGACACCACCATCGCCCATAATGAGATCATAATAGTTGGGGGTGCTCCCAGGCGCTACATTGTTGCCCGCCTGACGTGCACGAGTAATAATGTCGGCCGGCCATGCAGCCGGGCGTCCCACGCCAAAGATCGTCGCCTGATCTACACGTTGGCCGATAGCCTCAACAACCCTGGGCTGGATCTCGCCAAGGATATCAAAGGATGCATCTGCAATCACCGACTCCGGGATGGGGACGATAACTGCCAGCTCCTCTGCGGTGAGATAGACGTTATCCCATCCCTGGTCACTGGTCTGCTTGTATCCAGTGTCCCCGTTGACCCAATAGGCCGTCGGCAGCATATCGAGCACCGGAACACGGGTCTGCTTGCTCGTCATATTGGCAAGCTTGCGAGCCAACGACATAAAGACCGATTTTTTAGGCGCGTCCTGCTGGATTGTGTTAATAAGCTGCTCCTGGATAAGGGCCTCTGCAGCCTGTCTGTCAACAATAGGCATAATTAATCCTCCTCATGGCCAAAAAGCGCGCGCAGCGCAGCATTAGCCTCATCTTTTTTGCTGTCTCCCATACTTCCGACCTCTTTGCCATATTGATGGCTCAGTCCGGTCTTGGTTTTGATCTCCGGCTCAAAGTATGCCGATGTGATCTCTCCTTTGCGCAACGGTGCAAGCTGCTCATCCAGCCCGATGATCTTGCCCTGTACACAAGAGAGCTTTGCTCGGTCTAGGTGTGCTTTGATCGCAATCGGGTCTTTTGCCTTGGCTTCAGCAAGAGCTTTGTCCAGAGCAAAGTCAAACTCCTGATCTTGGAGTTTGCGCTCTGCGGCGTCGGCTTTGGATTTCCAGTCTGGGTCGTATCCCTCCAATTTTTTGTTTGCATCGGAGAGCTGCCCCTTTACCGTGTTGAGTTGTGTGGTGAGATTGTCCATGTCTGTCTTAGGGACATATGCCCCTCCAGTGGCATTGACTACCTCAAACCCTTTGCTCTTTACAGCGGCGGCCAGCTGGTCATAGGTCAAAGATCCTTCGCCAAAAAGGTCGCGTAAAAAGTCCATAAAAACCTCCTAAATTTGTTTAAAAAAGCACCATACCAAACGGTATGATGCTAATTTATTATTTTGGGTCAAAGTGATACGATCCTCCGCAGGTAATCGTCGGATCACGTATAAGTGCTCTTATATGATCCGGTGGGATTCCGGACGGATAAGCTGCGCATGTAGATCTGCTGGGCATCCTATGATTGCAGTTGTTGCATGGGATTGTGCTGGGGGTCGTTGACGCCATAGACATCCGAGCTCTAAATTTATCCCCGTCTGACAAGTCCTTATATCGGTCCGATTGCTCGGCGGCGGTCAACCTACAAAACTCCTGGTACGTTAGATTTCCGTTAGCCATAGTGTATTGCCCTCCCTTTTAGTGACCAAAAATATGCTGCCTCTCTTAAATAATATCTCTTGCTCCAGGTCATTATATGGACGCATATCACATCCATGCTTAGATTGGATGATCATCTGTATATCCATACCCTCATCATATACCTCTGTGCTGGTAGAGGTATATGCATCCTCCACTACATAGTTGAGCGGCTGGTAACGCGCCCAAAATGCATCTATGTCCGAGATCATGCTGCTGTCCATTGACCGGTAGACTGGCCCCCGATACTCTGGGAGCTTGTCCAGCGCCTGATCAATATCTCGCACAATCTCGGCATCATCCGAGCTTAACCGCCCTCCCGATCGGAGGACGTCATTGATCTGATAACTCCTGGCCGTCTTGTACTCCTGCAGTGCATAGACATCTTTATCATCCAGTGTAACATTTTTGGTCTGGTTTGTCAGGCTTTTGGAGGATGTAGTCCCGATTTGCTCTCGTG
This sequence comes from Anaeromassilibacillus sp. SJQ-1, assembly GCF_046693725.1. Lineage (NCBI taxonomy): Bacteria > Bacillati > Bacillota > Clostridia > Eubacteriales > Acutalibacteraceae > Anaeromassilibacillus > Anaeromassilibacillus sp. SJQ-1. The sequence goes on from NZ_JBKEIV010000046.1 coordinate 11,123, forward strand.
CAGGTTGCCGTTTGAGACCGGTCTGGCGCACAAAGTCCCTTTGCACCGCCTGCCATTGCCGGATTTTTGCAGCACTCTCCTCCGCATCCAATCCCGCCTCCGACATCATCACATTTTCGCGCTTCCAGCGCCGGATTTGACGCTCGATATAGCGTTGCTGCTGCGATGCCTCATACTCGGTTATTTTTTTGCCGTTGTAGCGATACTTTTTTGCCTCATAGTCCTTAAGCTCTGAGTTGCTATAGCTGCGTGGACTGCCCTCAAAATAGGGATAAAAGCTGTGCCTGCAGTTCCAGCCACCGAGACCAGCACTGGATCCATATCCTGTGGACCGCACAAAATCCGGATATTTTTTGCTTTTACCAGATCGGCTAAATACCTTGCCCTGCCATGCTGCATGGGCTGGCCGCGCGCCACCATGTGCAGTGGTCTCGACAAGATCGCACTCCATCTCGTCCGCCAGGTCCATTTGCAGCTGCAGCGCCGTCTGGTTAACCCCGGTCAACACGGCGCGCCGGACGGCAACCTCAATGTTATCCACGTGACCTGACGGATAGGTGATTGCTCCAATCCCCTGTCTGGCAAGGTCTTTGACCGCGCGACGTATCGCTGTATTGTAATCCACCGCCCCGGTTGACACCAAAAGATATGCCTTATCCAGAGCGTGCTCAAATTGTCTGGTAGCTGTTGATGCAGTCGTTTTGGTCAAATTTTTAAAAAGCCCCTGAGTCCTCTTGAGTCCGGCCGTCAAAGTCTTTTGCATGGTCTTGGACGCTGTAAGCGGGGGAGGGTCCAGCCCTTGATCCTTATAGGCGGACCGGTCAAAATCGGTTGCCTCGACTCCGGCGTCCATCATCATCTGCTTGAGCTCTGCAGTACTTTTACCAGTGAGGGAGGATAGAGACTCCAAGACATAACTGTGGTAGTTGCCCATCTCGCTAAGCTTTTGGCGCTGCCATTCTGTAGCTGGGGACCAATAGTCACACTTAGAGATACGCCTTGCCATATCCGCCAGCAGCTCCATCTCCACCTCGCTGTACAGATCGATCATTGCGTCGGGTAGCTGCTCCAAATATTTTGGCTTAAGCATCGGTTACACCGCCCGCCCGGTTAAATCCAAATGGATCGACATCCTCCTCGCTTGTACTGGACAATTCGGCCGCCATTGCTTTGGCGTCCTCCTCGGTCTCGCCAAAATATTTAACGCGGTATTCCCATACCGCCATGAGGCCATCACGCACCTGTTGCATATCGCGCAGCTGTTCTGCGGGCCTGTCCTCGATGATACTGTCGTCAAAATTGACCGTAATCTCCCAATCAGTAGACAATCCAAGCAACGATGCAATAGCCCGGCACATACCAATAATAGCCGAGCGCAGCACCCGCTCGTGTTTTTTGAGATTTTGATAGAGGTCGGATTTTTCGGAGACGACCTCCGTGGCTGTTTTGACATTGTCCGTCTCAAATTTGTACCGGTCGTTACCGAGGCCGCATTTGGTCGAGACCAGGTTTAGGCTGGTTTTGAGAGCAGCCTCATGCGCCTCGTGTCGGAGCTGCATGTTGATCTCAGTGATTTTTTGTCCATCATCATTGCTGGATGCCTCAAACGCAAAAAACTCCGTGTCGGAGTCGTCAAACACTGGATTGGTCGTCCCATCCTCCTGCTGGATGATTCTGGCCATTGTAATCGGGACCATAATACGCTTTTTGCCGAGCCGGAACTCGTTGACATAGCTGTCATATACCAGATCGAGCCCCTCCAGCTCATCCAGTGCATTGGCATACACAGAGATCCCCATGGGACAATCCAGATCGATATTGTTGACGATATTAGGCGTAATGATCTGATACAGCGGGACGTCCGATCCGGTATGGACAGTCTCCTCTACGTCGTTTGGTAAGTCCGCATCTATCAATGTATTACCGCATCGCTTAAACATCTTGTTGTCTACAATGTATTTTCCGCCGTCCATACGGTGGATATTGAGATATACAAGTCTATCTTGATTGCGTGTGCACTCGGTCGCAAACGCACACTCTGTAATCCGTCCATTGTCCCAAGCAATGGGGTTGATCATACCGGCGCGGATGTAATCAATCCGGACTTTATCTCCGTCCTTGTACTCTACCAGTGCGCCAGTCCCAAGGGCATATGCCAGCTCAACAAGTTGGTTGCCTCGCACCCAAAAATTATTAGCGTCCAATGTCTCATGCACTGCCTGGTTGACAGCATCGTCTGATATGACGATCTCCACCTTATCATTGAGCTGCAGAGATGCCCAATCCTCACAGACCTTTTTGGCCATGCCAAGGCTTTTGCGGGTCCGGGTGATCCGCTTAAGCCCGTTATACTGTTTGTATGTATGGACACTTGATACCTTGCCATGATACCATTTGGCCCATTTATTGATCTGTCTGTAATAGCTGTCATCAACCGTACTGTATCCCTGTCTGGACAGATACTGTGTAATTGCCCCCAATACGCATCCCCCCTACAAATAGAGTATCTGATCCTGCATGGCCTCAGTGGAGTACTCCATACTGTCCAAACTATCAATGTTCATCCGGCCATCGTCGAGCCGGATATCTTTGGTTTGTTGTTTGTCGTCGTAGACGGCCTCCTCTAATGCGCTGATCGTATGTTTGCAACGGCTCAAAATCTTAAACCGTCTCTGTGCCATGAGGGACGTATAAAATGCGATCCGATCGTTGATAGGACCCTTTTTGGCATTGAGTATCCCGACGCCAAGATGGGCACGCATCGCGGCGGCCGTCAAACCTTGGATGAGCGTCTGCTCTGCACTGTCGCAATATGCCTCTGTGACCCGATACCGGGATTTTGCCCTGCGGACAAAATCTACAAATGCCTTGTCCACATCAGATGGAGAGAGGCGTTCATTTTTGCGGTTGTTGTGGTAATACTCATCCAGGACGACAACATCCTTATATCCCCGCGAGTACCCCGTGAGAGTAAAACTGTGAGCAGATGTCGTACCACCAAAGTCCACTCCAATAGTCGCATACATGATATTGCCTGGGGCATAGTCATCTAAGATATACTCCTCCGGATGATCGGCAAAGTCCGGATAAATCAGGCCGTCTGCAGCAACCCATAGCCCCAAAATATTGCGCTTGTAGTAGACCCCGTTGTACATACGCCGGTACTTGTCTTTGGTCTGCTGAGAGAGGGTGAGGTTATCATCCAGGCCAAAGTGCAGCAGGCAGATATTTTTGCTGTCCGCCTTTTTGATGTACTCCTCATTGAGATAATGATGAGGACCGGCCGGGTTGCAATTGAGCCACATTTTTGCCCCTGCAACACTGCAGCGTCCAATCGCTTGTGACAAAAAGTTCTCCGGCATCAATGCCGCCTCGTCGAGGTACGCCCCAGCTGCGGTCAGGCCCTGTAATTTGTTCTGAGATGTCTCATTGTTGGCCTCATAGAGATAATACATATTATCGCCAATCTCAATGCTGTTATCCTGGCCTCCCCGATGATACACATACGGCCAGTGCCAGGCACACAGGATCTGTAACATTGGGTTGATGACGTTTTTTTTGAGGGCGCCGATCGTCTTACCGGCAACAATAAAATTTTGCCCAGAGTAATTGCTCTGGGCGAACTGCAAAAATGAGCAGATACATGCAATGGTTTTGCCAGATCGGATCGACCCATCTGCGATCATCATGTCGCAGCCCGCATAAGGGGATCCCGGCCTCCACCAATGCAACAATCGTTGCTGCTGGGGAGAAAATGGCAAAAAAGCAAACTCTTGCCCGCTGGATTTATGCTTTTTGGGCATTACCATTTACCTCCTCAAAGAGTTTTTGCAGATCCTCATCGCTGGGTTTGGTCGCCGCCAAAAAGTTGGCGATCCCTGCCCCGGTATCGCTGTCTGCAGAGTAATAATCCAGATACAGTTTGAGCGCATTGGTGTCTCCCGCAATACAGCGGTCCACAAGCCCCTTATGCACGGCGGCAGACTCTGTTACGCTATATTTGACGATAAGACTGTCCAACTCCCTCGTAAAATCCTTTGGCTTAAGCATCCCATAATGACGTTTGAGCGTTTTGAGGTCATCAAGGAGGTCAAACTCTATGCGGGTCGCTTGCGCCCGCATAGCGTCCTGCAGCATATTGAGTGATTGATTTTTTCTGCGTCCCATTTTGGCGCACACCTCCTTTCTGTAAACTTGGCCCTGTACGGCCTTGTAAGGCGTTTTATGGTGCACTAGACAAGTTTCATCGGCCTTTCATAAAATGCTCGCTTAAAAAGCGTTAAAGGCATCTTAAAAGCTGTTCTTCTGTGCCGTCTTATTTACCGTGTATTAACAGATCAAAAAGGTAGGCTTCGCCGCCCGCGGCGGCTCCGATCCGCGCGGCGGTAATGGCATAGATGACGGCTTATCCACTCCGTTGGGACGGATCAACCAGCGGATGTTTAAGCTTTTTTACAGATTTTAAGATGCCTTATACAATTTGGATTGCGAGATCCTTGGTTACTGTGATCCCGCCAACAGTCAAGCGCACACGCGCACGGCGTTGCCGGGGGATAATACGGATAATCTGATCATCCTGTAATTGCATCAGAGGGCCATCCAAGACGTCCCAGCTGCCATCGTCCTCTTGATGGATACGAGATACTTGCCAGTCTCCGTGTGTCCAATATTGCTCCTCCTCTGCTGTGAGAGGGATTGGTACGCCCCGGTCTCCCAATACCCGGATAATCCCTGAGACTCCATGCACAGCACAATACAACGCCATACTAGATGATGCGCGGATGAGGATATACCCTGGCAATAGTAGACGTATCCGGCTGTGCCATTTACCGCTTTTGCGCACGGTGATGTACTCTCGCGGTGTTAATACCTCTGCTCCGCGTCTGGCAAGCTCCCGGCTAATGTCCTCCTCATTGCCAGTCAAGACCTGGAGTACATACCACCTGGGTCTGTCCAACATTATGTACCCTCCTTTTTTGCGTCCTCTATGGCCGATACAACCTGGCGGTACAAAGCTGGGGCGCGCTTTGACAACACGTCAAACAGTGCCGTCTTGTTGGCGTCAAGCGCTTTGGACGTGTCGTCTGCAATACTGTGATCCACACGGCGCTTGTACTGTACAGCGCGGACCAGTGCCGTTGCCTCTTTGAGGAGTTTATCCGGAGGGATACAGCTCCATCCCTTCGCAGGCATATCTACAATCGCCTGTAAGATGTTTTGGCTTGCCAGCCGTGATATGGCCTCCGTAATATCCAGATCTGGATACTCATCCATGATAGATGTAATGGCGGCCATATTATCCTGGGCTGCCCGGAGCATCTCCACGCTGGCCGCAAATTTGCGGGCATACCGGCAGACTGATTGCTGGGACAGGGTAATGTTATTATCAGCCAGATAATCGACAATCTGTCTGTATGTGCATCCGGTCATCAGCATTTGGTCCACCGTCTCTTTGACATCCGGCGGAGCCTTATCAATGATCCCGTTACTGCGGTTGCGTCTGCGGCTCATAGCTTACACCTCGTCGATCATGGGGTCGGTAATCGCACCGCCTAACAATTGGATACCTTTGGGCGTAAGTCTGGCCTCCAGCGCTTGGTAATCCACATCTGCAATATCAGCAGTCTCATGATCGACGATTGTACGCACATGGATGTATCCAGATCCGGATAGGTAGTTGACTGCGTCCAGATACTCCTGCTCGCTGATCGTGTTGAGTGCGGCACGCACCTCTCCTAGAGACTCGTATTTGTGTCGCAGGATGTTAATGGTGCGGAGTACCACAGCATAGTTTTTGCGTGCGCGTGCGGCGCGCATCCGCTCCATAGCGGCCCGGTTGTCGATCGGCATTATTGTCCTCCTCTCTGGTCATGTAAGAGCTTGTATATTTGTTCTAGGCGCTCATTTGTGTATGATTGCGCCCGATAAAAATCCTCTTTTGTCAGGCACCGGTCTTTAAGCTCGCTGACGTCCTGGGTGAGCTGTTTGATATCCTCACGAGATTGCGACTTATATGCCTTAAAATCATCCTGTGTAACGTATGTACGTTGGATGAGATTGATCGCTTTATCGTGGCTGTCCACCTGGCTGATGGTCCGGCGTAAAAAATAGGTGATTGCTCCAATAGCTGCCGTCGTAGCCAACCCTACCAACCACCAGGTCCCTGCATCAAACTCCATATCACATTGCCTCCCCAAAAAATAAGGTACACTTGAGATGTCTCAAGTGTACCTTAAAACTACAATTGATAAAATTGACAAGAGTCTAAATATATTTCTTTAAAATAATTTTTGTTGACCATCTACCTGACCTTTTTTTAACTCATGTATCTTATCCTCTACAATTCGGCTGACGTGTCGCTCGCTTAATCCCCACTTGCGCGATAAGGCAAATATATTGTCTCCGTCATACTCCCTGCGGATGATCTCATCCCGTTTAGCAACAATGAGTGTCTCTGTTTTAGGGATATATACAGATGCTCCTCCATAATAATAGACCATCTGCCTGTATGCCTCCATACCGATGATCTCTGCAAGCTCCTGCTCCTTTGGTGGAAGATCCTCTAAATCGAGGAGATTAAGCATGGCCAGCATATCCATCTACATCACCTCGCCTTTTACGAGCGGCACTGCTTACATATTTTTTGAGTCTCTCTATCAACAGGCTGCCTTGCTGATAATCCAGCCATAAAAACGGTTGCTCTGATGTGACATCTACGTGCAACTCCCGTTTGATAATCCCCCGCAACCGCTCTCCGAGAGATGCGCTGCGAGGGTGCTGATCTAGGGCCTTAAGCTGGTACATCAGGTACCACACCATGCATTGTTGATCTTTGCTCATCCCTCTGGATCCTTTTTTGGGGGAGGATATATGTGAGGGAGGAGGTTCTATGCCGGAGAGCTTGAGCCGTGTATACAGCTCGTTGAGCACTGTATGGTACTGAGACTCATCCAGATTACTGATATGCTCCTCACCGGTCAACCCCAATACCAGAGAGTGCAGCTCATCTCCTCGATCTATGCCTAGGACAGAGGCCAAACCGTATATCTTGCGTGTCTTGTCTTTGCTCATCTTTATCGGTCTCCAAATCTACTCTGATGATTTTGTAACCCCGATATTTACCGGGGTTACGGTTGATGCCCACACGAGTTTGATACTCACGCTGCCACACTGCGTCTGGAGAGATTCCCAGCAATGCAGCAAGCTCTGGCCCTGTATCTGCAATGGCAATCGGCAGCTCATATTGATCGGTTGTTACTGCCATATACACAGAGGTTGATCTCACAATGTATTAACTCCTCTTAACTTATTAATTTCCTCACGTAATCGGTCAACATCATTTTTTATGTCATCTATTTTAGTCTCTAAGCCCAACAAATTTTCTTCTAGTTGTTGTAATTGTTGCATACGAAAAAATTGTGCATCGGATAAATGATATTTACGTTTAATATATTCTGTTTTGCAGTGATCATGGACAATTTTGTCCTCAACAAGGTCCCACTCATCCTCCCAAACGATGTCACCGCAAAGGGGACAGTATCCCATTATGCACCCGCTTGCCATTATTTTTGTATTGGTACAACCTGGATTTTGGTAGTCTCCTCGACCACCATTGCTCCGTGTATCAGATCGAGGATGTGTTCCGGGTCGTTGCAGCCAGATGGTGCGCCCATCAGCAGCTGCCTAAAATCATCCCATACAGCAGCCTCCTGTAATAGATATGCCCACTCTTGGGCCTGCTGCTCATCCATGCCGCCAATCACCTGGAGGTTACGGACATCTCCGTCATAATTGATCCCGTGGAGCTTTTTTGTCAAGAGTTTTTTTGCTTTATCTTCAACAGGCAAAGACTGTATAGCAGCTGCCAGCGTCTGCTCGACATACTCACCGGACCATAATCCGGCCAGCATCCGACCGGCTGGAGCAGATAACTTGTATGTTGTCTGCTCCGTTACCGCATCCGGATAGGTGCTGCCAAAAATAAGGCGCAAGCGGGAGGGATATGTAATCTTGACAGACCTTGCGGTAGTCGCTACTACCTTATTTCCACTGCCGCTTACATAAGCGGTGGTCTTATATTTTGTATCCTGCAGGTCTTGTTTGGCCTGCAGGAGAAACTCGTTTTCTAAGCGATCCTGCTCGGACTTTAATGCTGCAATCTCATCCTTGATCTGGACAAGACGGTCTATTTTACGCGAGTCCATATTTGTCCAGCTCCTCTCTCAGCGCCTCCGCACAATCCCGGCATAAGCTAATACCGGACACCTCGATCACATGCTCTACCGTACCGCAAAACCGGCAAACTGGTACATGTGGACGGATGATAACACTGTGATCTCCGGCCTCCTCAATGTCCACCGCCATACCCGGTGTCCAACCGACCTGAGCGCGGATATCTTTGGGTATTGTCACACCACATTTTGACGTCAATTTTTTGTGTGCCATGTTATCCTCCTAAATCAGATTAAAAATTGATTTTACAATCCCATATACAACACTTGCTTGATGGTGCAGGGCTATTTTTTTGGCCGTACCTTTACGCCGGTCAAGATGTCTCTCTCGCTCGGCAGATTGATAATAGTCCCGTATCTCAGGCAAAAGCTCATCTACGCTATCTCCCATGACAAAATAGATGTCTCCGGAGTCGTTGACGTTGTATCTCCTTGCGCCTTTACGGTACCACTCATCACTGAGGTCTCCGTAATTAATTGACCTGGGATCACCCTGCGGCCGCTTATAATCCTCCAAAGCGGCAACGCAGGCCATCGCTTGCGCGCGGAATGTGTCCGGATTGTAAACCGCCAAAAAGCAGTACCTGCTGTAGTAGTATTGCGATACAATCAGGCAAAGCTTGTTTTTTGGCACACGGCACGACCATGCCGCGATAACCTTAGCGCGGGTATCTGCAATTTTACCCGCTACACCTCTGTGCTCAATGTGGAGATCACAATCACGGCATCGTATGGATGCCGACAATAGCATCCCCGCTCCGTACATCGTCTCTATATACTCGGCCTCTCCTCCACAACAGGGGCAATCTGGCAAATTGTCAATCTGCATATATATATCCCTCCTTTAGTGCAATGTTGCGTAGCTTGTCCACCATCCCGGATCCGATGCCGTTTCCGGTACCAGACAGCTCCTCTAGTCTATCCAAGTATTGGCTTACACCAAATGACGGGACAGTCTGGTTGACAAACTCACATAACTGCTCGTCCGTCATCTTGCGGATTTTTACCGCAAGGATATGACGTTGCTGCTCTCCATATGTGCGATGTCTGTGCTTTTTGCTCATGCGCCTCCATCTCCTCTACTCTTTTTTGGAGCCGGATATCCCGGCCCTGGAACTGTACCTCCGTGTATGTCCCGGCAATCCGCGAGGCCACACGGTTGGTATACAGCTTATAAATCCCGTTCATTGTCAGATTGGTATTGATGATGGTCGGGATACCAATATTGAGGCGGGTGTTAATCAGGTCATACACCTCTGATTGTGTGTATCGTGTGACCAACTCTGCTCCGAGATCGTCGATCACCAATAGATCACAGCCATAGATAATTTCCCGGTACTCCATCCCAGCCTCAGATTGCCTAAATTTTGCGTCCTCTAACTGCGCCATCAAATGAGGCGCGGACGCATACATTACAAGATGGCCGGAGCGTGCTACCTCTCCGGCGATTGCCAATGACAAGTGGGTCTTGCCAAGACCCGGATCCCCATAAAACAGTAGATTTTTGCTGTTTTTGCTAAAATCCTTCGCGTATCTCTCGCAGCTTTTAAGGGTTTTGGCCATGTCTTGACGGTGGTCCACATAATAGTGCAGATCAAAATTGTCAAAAGAGCAGCTCTGCGCTGGGGAGACGTCGCATAGCTGCTCATACACCAGCCGGTTGAGGATCGTCTGCCTACAGGGGCATGGTCTGCCGTCTATGTATCCACGATCCTGGCACTCAGGACACGTGTATTTTGGCAATAGATCATCCTCAGACATCTGTGCATCGGTCATCAGATCGTGCAGTTCTTTGCGCGTAGCGTCAATTTGTGCCTCAATCTCTTTGTCGCATGATGATCTCCGTATTTTGGCTATCCCCAACCGCGCAAGCAAGCGAGAAAGCTTATTTTGACAGCCCAGAATAGCCGGATGCGTTGTGCGTAGCCAATTTTGGACCTCTTCTTGTTCTCTGATCGCCTCCCGGCGGCGGGATGATAAGATAGCATCAGCGTGTTGCTCAAGTTTTTTGGGATATCGCATATCATCACCTCCTTATTATCCCCACTCTGCATTTGCGGGCTTGTGACCGTCACCCTTATGGGCGGCTGCATTAAGGATATGGGCGGTTTAACCGCCCATTGTAGAGGTAGGAGGGTCCTCATTCTCGCTTAATCCTGCAAGCAAAACCCCTCCCAAACCAATAACCGGCAATGTCCAGGTAGCAGCAAGTAGATATTCTCCGTCCCTCAGCTGCATTGCGGCGATGCCGCACAGTAATCCCAAGGCCCACGGTCCTATGTAATAGATGATTTTACGCATTACCATCCTCCTCAATAGGCAACGATTTTCATGTATTTGGCCATTGACATCAGCCCCTGATACGATATATCCTCGTTATCTTCCGCGTTGCTATAGAGATTTACAGCCCCGCGGACTCCCTGCTCGCTACGGGCGACAGCCCATAGCAATTCAAGCTCTTTGTCTTGACTTGCCAAAGCCGGGAAGAGCAAGGCGATATCTGCTTTGGTTATCTCCCCAGTGTGCCTGATCTGCACAATCTTTGTCCGGTTGCGGATCTGGGCAAACGCCGGGCGGCGTGTACCGACATTAATTGTCTCAGGATTGCCGATCATGCAGCATCCCAGCTCCGGATTGCTGTCTGTGAGAGCTCGGATAGCCTCCACAGTCTTGATCGGGAGATGCTGAGCCTCATCCACGATGAGGACTTTGCGTCCGCCTCGCAGATGCTCGTCCACCTCTATCCACATATCGTCCTTACGAGCAGCTGATATTTTAAGGCGCCTGCAAAGCGCCTTAAAAAAGGCTGTCACACTGCTGATACACGGATTAGCTGTAATCAGGATTGCCTGACTCGGGTAATCCGACACATATTTCAACGCCGCCTTGGTTTTGCCAATTCCGGCGTCCCCACACTCATTTGCGAGGCCGCCTTTTAGATGGCATATGCGGATTGTATGATAGACCGACTCGCTTATAGATGTCGGTACATACTCCACAACACTATTGGATAGCTCGTCTGCCGCCTCCTTGGTGGCCAAAAATTGGCGGAGTCGGGTCTCGAACCCCGCTACATCGCCTGCATATTTGCTGTTGCGGTAAGTGCTTACTACCGCAACGCTCACTCCAATCCTTCGGGCGGCCTCACTTTGGCTGCCAACCTCCTTGATGTAATCCTCCAGGCGTTGCTGGAGCTCCGGATCGTATTGTTTGCTCATCTTGTTTGCCCCTCTCTTTTGAGTCTGTTGCGGATCATCCGCTCTATGTCGATTACCACGCCGCCGTCCCCGGCTGCTACACGGGTACGCTCAGATTGTGGCACTGGTGTAATCTCTGTAATATTGTTTGTATTGTCATCGGATGGCAACAGCAGTCCTTCGTTATTGACGTGAGCTGCCCGAACAAAGATATCCAAGACGTTGAGTGGTCCATACTGTGCTACAGCCTGCTCACGCTGGATATCGGCGAGGTGTTTTGCCTGGTTGCGCCAGCGTCGTTTTTGCTGCATTGCGGTGCGTACCTCGTCTTTGGAGGCCCCATAGTCGAGCATTAGCTCGCTGATGAGAGGCACCGTCATGATGTACTTCTCGTCCGCGTCGTATACGCGGACACTCCGGAGATCCTCTGGGTCGTATCGCAGATAGACCTTTTTCCCGGTCCAATTGATGAGCAGCTCGTCGCTATGATAATAGAGCCGCTCACCACATACCGTGAGATATACACCATTTTTGCCAACCGTCTGCGCGCGGGTACTACGCATCATCAGCAGATATAGATCGTCAGGTGCGGCACGGCGTACGGTTTGTGGCAGGTGATCCATATACACCTGCAATTTGGTCTTTCCGCGGTCCGCTACAACCTTGCCATTGTAAGGTTGCGCATTAAAATATCCGTCGATCATCTCATTGATGACCTGTGTCAGCTCCCCGTCCGTGGGAATATTGCCCGCCTTGAGTTTATGTTTGAGTTTTTCCGGCTTTGCGACGACGTTGCTTCCGCAATAGCCGTCAAATAGACGGCTCAAAAATGTAAAATTTCGAAATTCTCTTTCAATGATTTTTGCTTGCGCATTACGTGGTAACGCATTGGTCATCTGGATCCCTAGCCGCTGTAAGATCGGAGTCGGCAAGTCGATCTTGACCTTGCTTGCTCGCCGGTGCCCGGTCCCTCCAATATCGATATTGAGATACTCCCGGCCATTATCTACATAGATATGATTAGGGATACCATATCGCTGGATTGCCTTACGCAGCGCAAAAATGGTAGCATCACTACTTGGATGATCCGTCACAACCCAACCTACATAGATGCCGCTGCGAGCATCCAAAAACGCCGACAGCGTCATGCGGTGGTGCCGGTCACTACCATCATCCGCCTTACTGATGACATCGATCGTGTGGCCATCGGCAATCCAGTAATCATTGCTGTCCATATGATCATAAAATCGGTCGACAAAGATACCGTACCGATCATTAAAGGCTTTGTCGCCCTCACGAGCGAGACAGGCTACTGGCTTGCTGTACTCGTTTGCCCAGCGATACATGGTGTCGTAACTGGGCATACGCCCTAACAACTCTGGTCTCTGCTGACCAATCGCCAGCTTTGTTGCCTCATAGCATTTGGAGATCGGGAGTGCCCTCTCGTCCAAATATAGGTACAAAAATAGATCCTTAATCTCATCCGGGAAAGAGGACTTATCCTTGCGTCCAATACCTCGCTTGTCCACAAGCCCATCGTAGTCGTTGGCCTTATACGCGCGCTGGCGGCTGTATAGAATGTCACGGGAGATATGCACGTCCGGATATTTATCCCGGCACTGTGCTATGTACTCCGCGTCCACAGACTCTTTGTCCTTGCGATTGGCACGATAACTCTGCCAGTCCTTGAGGATATTGATCCAGCGGCTGATCTCCTCTCGCTGGGCAGCGGTGTATGCGTCTAGTGGTTTGGACTCCTTAACCGGCTGCGGCTTTTTTGGTTTGCATAGCTCCTTTGGGAGCTCCATACCGTGTTGCCGGTAATATTTAATTTGCAGTTCTGGCTCAAGGGCATCCAGCGCAAATTGATATGCGGGTCTATTCTTTTCGTTTTTAGCAATTTCTCCGCAAAGTTTACCACTTTGCGCTAAGAGCTTGATATTGCGCTGCGTGCATCCCTTAAGCTCTGCAAGCTCTCTCGTGGATAATTTGATCATATTGTCACCTGTCTTCCGGCCTGCCATCATCAGCACTAGGAGGCCATCCCTTAGTGGACGCCCTTTCGGGCGTTTCGGCTTGCACTGCTCGAAAGAGATATTGATATAGGAGAGATAAGTCCATGATTACCCGTTTTCATGTAAGCATCCCTTTCTCCAGTCTAAAATGGCTCTTCTGATCTCCTCTGAAGTTGTACCATAGGTCTGCGCACAAGGGATTTTAATTGGTTTATGGTTGTATGATACATCTCCAGTAATTGCAATCTTAATCTCCAGTATGGTTCCTTCGTTGTTTTTGCGGAGATTACACTCAATAACGTCGCTGATTTCGTTGCCGTCAACAACGATCTTGGCGGCGTTTCCTTCTGTAGTGATCTCAAATGTTCTTGCCATGATAGACCTCCTTAATTCTGACCGAAACGGCGCTTAAAGTAGGTTTTTACTGACGGAGACGATATGGCGTATCCATTAACCGTGCAGTACCGCGCGATCAGACTAAAATTGAGGCTTTGTTGCTGGAGCATTTCTTCAAGCATTGCATCTACCTGTCCAACAACGTCCGGCGGGAAGGTCTCCAGCTTACAGCGGTTACTCAGATCACACAGTCCGGTAGCGTCCGGTCCGCAGTAGCTCTGTCTGGTCCCATGATTTACGACATCTTTTATGATCGGGATTAGCTGCCTCATAACCTCCGTTACAACAGCGGTAGCCGTCTTGGAGATGGCCTCATTTAGGTTTGGCACATACGCGCCTTGCCTGCGGATTGTCGGGAGCACCTCGTCAAACACCCACATCTCAAACCGCTTGGCGGCTGGGAGTTTGCTATGGGTAATCAATCGGTACAAATCGCCCTCCGGGATGAACTTCAGCTCCTGTTCTCCTCCATTTGTAAGGACTCGGTATTTTACCGACCCCTTACAATGGGCGGTGATCGCATCAGCAGGGCGTTTATATCCAAGGGACTTTGCACACGCTGTGGCCGGGAAATAGGGCTTACCGTCAATTTCCAGTACTCCGAGCTCTCCAAATTCGCTGTTCTTAAATACTTGCATTTCATCCATGATTAAACTCCTTTCGATTTGACAAATATATCTTCTACCTGGCAATCCAGAGCTTTAGCAATTTCCCTGGCGCGCAGGTGGTTGATTCTCTTTGTTTTGCCGTTTTCAATGCGGCAAATTGCACAACCAGCTAATCCTGCACGTAAGGAGAGCTTATGTTGTGACCATCCGTGTTCTTTACGGCGTTTTTCAATTTCATTAATTCTGGGGATTACAAACAATGTTTATCCTCCTTTTCTTGTTCGTTCGACTAAGCTGTATAACAATTATATCTTATTCGTATGCATAAGTCAAGCGGTAAAGTTGCGTTTTGTTTTGCATTTGAACAAGTTGAATGATATAATCTTTCAAAAAGGAGATACAAAAATGGACAATGGTTTATCATCAGTAGCTCTACGTCTAAAAACATTGAGAGCAGAAAAAGGGATTACACAAAAACAACTTTCTGAAAAGACTGGGATTGCATATAGCACTATTATCGGGTATGAAAACGGAAAACGAGAGCCAAACTCAAAGGCAATGGCCGCGCTGGAAGATTATTTTGGTGTGTCAGGTGCTTATTTAAGAGGGGAGAGCGACCAACGAGATCCCCCTTTCAAATGGGACGATACGGAATCAATGGAGGCCGTGCGCCAATCCCTTCCACCTGTATTAAAAAATCTGTCTGATGCTATAGCCAAGTGCAATTCTAGGCAACAAAAGTTGATTTTTGACATCGTGACCGAATTGCATCGCGCTATTGCAAATGGTAGTGACTCAGAAAAAGATTTTTTGATCGATGCCTTGCACGCTGATGTTGAGAGTACAATTTTAGACAAACAAATGCCCTCTACCCCAACAGTAGCAGAGGCAGAGGGCGATATTTTCGACAAATTCACAGATGCTGAGATTAGGCTATTTACAAGATTTCTGCTGTATCGAGGGATTAGCGAGGATGACGATATTACTCCCGTCCAGGTTGGTATGCTGCAGTCTGCCGCGCTGATCCTCGATACAGCTTTTCCCGTCTCTAAAATCAATGCGGACCACATTTCCATGGATGCGTAAGCGCATAATCCGCCGGAAACGATCTGTACTCATTACCTTTTTCATAACCCTTACCCTTTCAATATGTAGTAAGGATATGGCCAAATCCTATATATTAATAACGACAATTTTTTCAATTTAGGGACACTTTTAGCCTTGACAATTTATGCAATATATACACCCTTTTATTTCCTAATATATATATTATTATCAAAAATAAACATATATAAAATATTATTAAATATTAGAACAAAGTAAATTTTATTCACAAACTAAGACAAGCAAAACGCTAAAGAATATTTATACATATTATTCAAAAAATATACATTTTTAAAACTGCCAACAATTTTATTCATAATTAGAATCAATACGTGACAAACCCGCATGAATACTTAATGGGAAGCACTTCCCATTAAGCCTTATATGGACTTCCCCTATTTCCCATTAAAACGGAGAGTACAAGAGCGCCTCCAAGTAAGATATAGGCCATACTATTCTAATTATTTAAATCAACTTTATAAAAACAAAAAAGGCCCACATGCCGCAGTTTTATGCGGTTTATGAGCCTTCGTGTTAAATTCATTCCTGCTGATTTTAAGCGATTTTAAACATTTTAAAAAGATTGTTTAAAATTCGATACTGCGTGATATACTCGCCTGGATCGACGCAAAACAGGCTATAAAACTTTGCATATAAAATACAAAAAATACGACATTTTCCAAGATGTCACCAATTCTAACGCCCCAAAAACGCCGGTCTAAAGCCATTTTTCGGTTTATCAACAGTTATCACGGGTTTTCACGCCTATTTTCCTAGTTTTGTATTTTACCTACAAATC
>NZ_JBKEIV010000047.1:0-48460 GCF_046693725.1 Anaeromassilibacillus sp. SJQ-1
AGGTCAGAATGCAGTGAAACACTGCACGGTGACCATTGGCTGAATGCCGGATACCAGCGAAGGGTGTAAACCATTCGATCCAGCAATCGCTGATGGAGGAGAGCCAGCGTAGGAAACTCCCAAGGAGCGAAAGACGCTGTGCATCCACCAGACTAGGACACTGGTGTCTACAAGACACTGCCAAGGCAGAAAGCAGTGAAGCACTGCACGGTGACCATCGGTTGAATGTAGGACACTTGCGAAAGGCATAAGCCATTCGATTAAGCAACCGCTGGTGGAAGAGAGCCAGCGTAGGAAACGCCGGAGGAGCGAAAGACGCTGTGCGTCCACCGGGCCAGAGCACAGGCGTCTACACGACGCTACCGGGTCAGAATGCAGTGAAACACTGCACGGTGACCATTGGTTGAATGCCGGGCACCAGTGAAGGGCATAAGCCATTCGATCAAGTAACCGTTGATGGAAGAGCACCAGCGTAGGAAACGTAAAGGCGCAAAAGACGCTGTGCGTCCACCGGGCTAGGGCATGGGCACCTATACAACACTGCCGGGGCAGAATGCGGTGAAACACTGCACGGTGACCATTGGTTGAATGCCGGACACCAGTGAAGGGCATAAGCCATTCGATCAAGAACAGCTGCTGGAAGAAAGCCTGTGTAGAAACGCCATAGGCGCGAAAGGCGCTGTGCGTCTACCGGGCTAGAATACAAACGTCTACACGACATTACCGGGCCAGAAAGTGGTGAAACACTGCATGGTGATGGTAGCTATGAGGCTTTGGAAAGAAAAAAGAATATGGAATGTCTCTGACGGATAGCTTTTCTACATGCAAATATAAACGTATATCCTAATCGCATGTAGATGATTTGCCCCCATAGGAGCGAACCCATAGGAAAGCTAAAGTGGAGATATTCCACCCATATGACCCAGCAGGAGTGTTCGCAAACGAGAATGCGAATAACCCCTGCTGGGTCAAACTTTTCATAGGTATGGGAATGTATCGTACGACATTGTTACTGTGTAGTAACAGTTGGACGGACGTGGGGTATCTTTTAGGGACGGCATAAAAGTTGTTCCCACCAAGATAAAATGAAAATAATCCGTAAATATCGGAATCGTGTTATGGAAGGAGTAAAAATAGCTGGTATCCAATTAAGTGTCTAGCGGCTAACAGCAGGAAACTTCCGCGGGGAGCGCCATAGATGCAAAAGATATTGTACATCCACCGGGCCAGAGTACCGGGTATCTATACGACACTGCCAAGGCAGAAAGCAGTGAAGCACTGCACGGTGACCATTGGTTGAATGTAGGATGACTTGTGAAGAGCATAAGCCGTTCGATTAAGCAACCGCTGCTGGAAGACAGACCGTGTAGGAAACACCATAGGAGTGAAAGACGCTATACGTCCCCGATTGATAGGAGGGAATTGAAATCAAGTTACAGAAAGAATGAAGGTAGTTCGCATTCGATCAAGTGTCTGGTAATCGATAACAGGGAACTTCCGTAGGAGGCACCGTATAAAGGACATTGTGTGTCTGAATTGGATAGGAAAACATTGCAATTGTATTATAGGAAAAGTAGAAGTAACCGATATTCAATCAAGTGACCGACAATTGGTAACAGGGAACTTTCGTAAAGGATGCCATAGGCGCGAAAGACGTGATGTATCCGTTTATGATAGGTGAACATAAGAATTAAGTTGTAGAAAAGGTAAAAATAGTTGGTATCCGAATCAAGTGTCCAGCAATCGACAACAGGGAACTTCCGTAGGAAGTACCATAGGGATGAAGGACGTTGTGTGTCTGGAATGGATAGGCAAACATTGGAATTGCATTATAGGAAAAGGAGAAATAACCGGTACTCAATCAAGTGCCTAACGGTCAATAATAAGGAACTTCCGTAGGAGATGCCGAAGGCGCAAAAGATGCGATGTATCCAATAATAAGGCAACATCGGAATCGTGTTGTGGAAGGAGTAAAAATAGCTGGAATCCGATCACTGGTGTATCTAGAAAATCAATAATCATTCGGATCTACACTTCTCCCGCTTGCGTGGGTTGTAGTAGCTCTTTCAGTAGAGTAGAGGTCCATAACCGTGCGGCGGTTCTTAAAGATATTTTTCATTTTTCCTTGGCCACACTCTTGTGAAATTCCGTATGGCCATATTTTTGTCTGGTACTCCTACGGACAGAAATGCAAAACAGGGCCACCTTAAAAAGCACCAGCAATCCTTGCTGCCTATTCCACCACCCCTGCTAACGCCTCTCTCCCCTTTCAAACTATATCCCACAAAAACAAAGTCTCTGTACCGGATTATGTACTGCCCCCAATTATACGGATAGCACAAAAAAGCCCCTTGGTAGGAAAAATTAAGTTTTAAGCGGAGTGGCGCAGCGTGAGCGGCGCCACTCCAGCTTTTAACTGGATACGGTCGTGGTTGTAAAAATAAATGTAGCTGTCAATGCCTTCCCTGGCCTCGGCAAATGTCGTTGGCTTGAGGCGGGAGATGCACTCTGTTTTTAGAATGGAGAAGAAATTTTCTGCCATAGCATTGTCATAACAGTTTCCCCGTCTTGACATGGACGGCGTTATACCATAGGATTGAGTCAGGTGAAAATACTCTCGGGAAGTGTATTGAAACCCTTGGTCGCTGTGGAGCTATAACGTTGCAGCGACTCTCTTTTCTCCTTCATCATAGCCAGGTGGATGGTATCCAGAACGAGATTCACCGTCTGCTGTGTACCGATCTTATAGGCAACAATGCTGTTATCATACAAATCACGAATCATGGATAGGTACAACACTCCCTCTTTGGTGTGGATGTAGAAGATATCGGTCACCCATTTGCTGTTGGGCCTGTCTGCTTGAAATGGACAATTCAAAAGATTTTCATATTTGTGCAGTTGTTGGCCCACCTGAACCCATTTTCTCCGGCGGCGAATTTCTGCCAAAAGGCCGTATTTCTTCATGATTCGCAGAACTATCTTGGGATTGCGGCGCGTACCTTGTTTCTCCAGCCACAGCCACATCCGTCGATATCCATATATCTTGAAGCAGCGCCCTCGCTGAACGTGGATAGCTTCCGCCAAATCTGCATCCTTCTCCTTCATCCTTCTTCTTGCGTTCCAAACGGTGGACAAAGTCATCATATCCACTCCGGGATACCTCAAAAAGCCGGCACATGACAGAGACCAGATAACGCTCTCGGTTCCTATAGATCATATGATATTCTACTTTTGGCCTTACTTCCTTTCTGTGAATTGCAGAAAATCCCGCAACCGCTTGTTTCCATGCGAAGCCGTTCCAGTTCGCTCTTTTCGTTCTGCCGAGGTGGTTGCCCGTCTTTGCGCGGACGCCCCTTTGGACGTGGCGCAATTCCGGATGCCGTACGTTTTACCTCTTTGTTGTATCGATGAACCCCGTTCTTAATTTGAACTTTATCAAGGTCGAAATAGTCCGCTATTTCTTGTCTGGATTTCCCTGCTTCGCGCATTGCGTTGATCTCTGCCCCGAGAATTTTGATGTTTGTCCATTTCTTTTTTGACATGATAATACCCCCTGATGTAGTACTTTCATTTTCCTACATCAGGGGGCTTTTTGTCTATTCTCCGTTTTTACGGGATCTGTTCAGAAACAAGGTAGGAGGCTTTACATTTTATAGTCTCATTATAAAAATCTGTCCATAATACGCGAAATAAGCTAAGTGAATATATTTGTAAAAAAAGTATAGTTTAGGCTCGGGAATGGCTTATTGCCAGGTTGATTGGAGTGTCAGGGACGAACTCTGTATAGTTGTGAGAGGCGATCCGTAAAATCGGCCCGCAGCCAGAATCCATATCCTTTTACATCCTCTAAAACTCTGTAATCGAACGAAATATCCAGGAGGCGTATTGTAAAATACAAAGCCATATAGTAATATAAGACTTTAAATCCTACGTATCCAAGAATTTCCGTTAAGGGAGTGAAAAGATGGATATTCCGAGAAATATTACATGGGGCGCGATAGGCAGCCCTTCATGGTATACATAAGGCAATGCCTTCCGCTGAAGTAGTTAAGAAAACGGATTTGTCGTAGCAAACTAAACTTCAAAGGTTCTGTCAGCTTGTGCTTATGCTTCGTCAGGATGATAGGAGATAATATCGGCAATATCACATTCTAAAATGGAGCAAAGTGTGTCCAATGTTTTGAGCGTAATATTCCGGCCGTGCTTCATCCGATGCAGGGTGTTGGCAGAAAAACCATAGTTGTAAATAAGCTGGTATTCTGTAATGTTTTTGCGAAACAGGGTCTGATAAAAGGGCTTGTAGCTGATCATAAGATGCACCTCTGCTAGACCCTATCCTACCATACTCAATAGATTGACTATCCCTAATATATTGAGTATAATGAAGATAAATAGAGACTATATATCACATAATAAGTCGTTATTTGTCACTGAATGAAAAATTAGAACTATATTTAGATGAATTCCTGTTACAGCTCCTTTGGCCAGACAGTGAAAATAGACGGTTAGAGGGCATATATGGTGTTGCAGAGCCTCTTTTGCATATTCGCCTCTCAAAATATAAAACGAAAAGGACATGGCGCAGGAGGACGTTTGTCCAAGCAAAAGTTAAAAATAACGGATGACTTTTCAAACGTGTACGAAAAGAGTTCTCCCATTTTGGACCGAAATTACTTCGTACATCAGCGAAAAAACAAACGAAAAGCAGACTTGCCCGGTAAAGAAATGTGTTTAGAAAAGGAGGGAGAATAGGCGGCCAAGAGATTCAACAAGAGCGAGCCAGTTAAAAATGGAATAAAGAAAAAGGCTTTTCACGAGGCCCGTTCTTCACGTTAGTCGAGCGGTCCTGTGAAACAGCCTTTGTTTCTGTGTACAATTTTTGAAATTCTTATAATACCGGGAATTTGTGCACACCAATCACAGCTCCAACCATTTTGCAAGTTGCAGCAGAGTGTGGGCCTGTTCTCCGTCCAGCTTTCGGACGGAGGCAATCGAGTTCCCGTTCATATGCCGAAGGATAAAGAACATCACGGTCATCATTAAAGAATTCCGGCAGAGTGACACCCAACGCGTTGAGTAACCTTTCCAAAATCGCGACCGATGGCTGTGTGGTCCCCTTTTCAATCGAATGAATGTGGTTTTCCGATACGCCCGTCTCTTTGGATAAGGCATAAACACTTTTGCCTTTGCCTTCACGGATATTTTTAAAGCTTATGCCTAAATCCATTTTTCGCCTCCGAATACATTGATAATACTATATTATTATAGTATGAAAGAGACCCAAAATTAATACATATAGTGTTCGGTAGAGTACAACTATATACATGTGCTATTGAAGTGATGATTCTTCACTAAAATGAAGGGGCAGTAATCATGATGAATTTAAACGAAGCGCTACGTATTTTGCGGATTCGTGCGGGTTTAACCCAAAAACAATTGGCGGACATGTTGGAACTGGATCGATCCAGTTATACCTATTACGAAACCGGAAAAAGCATGCCGACGGTGCCGGCATTCAAACGCCTTTCGAATCTATATGGTGTCTCCATGGATACCATGATGGGGGAAAGTGAAGAGCGCCTCTTGCGAGAGATAGAGGCTTCTCACCGGATGCGGGTGTTGGCAGAGTCGGGACCACGGGTTCGGCGAATTCTCTTGCAGGCGCACGGCCTAGAGCGGGAAGAATTGCGCGAGTTGGCCCGCGCTGTCCAGCAACTGTGGGAAAACCATGGACTGGACGGGTGTTGCGCTTTGCCGGGAAAACAGATATAATAAGTACGCACAAAGGCCGGTTTTGTACCGGAAGTGATTTCGAAAAAAGAAGGGGTTCGCATCAATGAAGCTGGGAATCGTAGGCTTGCCGAACGTCGGCAAAAGCACCCTGTTTAATGCTATTACCAATGCAGGCGCACAGTCCGCCAATTATCCATTTTGTACCATTGAACCAAACATTGGCGTAGTTGCCGTACCGGATCAGCGGCTGGACAGGCTTGCTGAAATGTATCATCCGGAAAAATATACTCCCGCTACCATCGAGTTTGTCGATATAGCTGGTCTGGTGCGTGGCGCGAGTAAGGGAGAAGGTTTGGGAAATAAGTTCCTCGCAAATATTCGTGAAGTCGATGCGATTGTGCATGTTGTCCGTTGTTTTGTCAACGATGACATCGTACATGTAGAAGGAAGTATCGACCCTAAGCGCGATATTGAGACGATCAATTTGGAGCTGATCCTCTCCGATATGGAAGTATTGGATCGACGCATTGAAAAGACGCAGAAGCTGATGAAGGCTGACAAGAAATATCAAGAGGAATATGATTTTTTCCAACGCGTCCGTGAAGCGCTCGATGCAGGGAAGTCGGCTCGCAGTGTAGAATGTACTCCGGAAGAGGCAGAGCTTCTCTCGACCGTATCCCTTTTGACCAATAAACCGGTCATTTATGCGGCCAATGTGAGTGAAAACGATTTTAAAGGCGGTATTGAGAACAACCCATATTTTAAACAAGTCAAGGAGATTGCAGACAGCGAGCATGCGGGGGTACTGCCGATTTCCGCGGAAATTGAAGCGGAGATTGCGGGGATGGACCCGGAGGAAAAAGATCTGTTCCTTGCAGATATGGGCCTAGAGGAATCCGGCCTGGACCGTCTGATCAATGCCTGTTATTCTCTGTTGGGGTTGATTTCCTATCTGACAGCTGGTCAGCCGGAGGTACGTGCATGGACCATCAAGAAGGGAACCAAAGCACCGCAGGCAGCTGGCAAGATCCACAGTGATTTTGAACGCGGTTTTATCCGTGCGGAGGTCATTTCCTTTGATGATCTGATGGCGT
Organism: Anaeromassilibacillus sp. SJQ-1; assembly: GCF_046693725.1. Lineage (NCBI taxonomy): Bacteria > Bacillati > Bacillota > Clostridia > Eubacteriales > Acutalibacteraceae > Anaeromassilibacillus > Anaeromassilibacillus sp. SJQ-1. Next base: position 6,828 of record NZ_JBKEIV010000047.1, read on the forward strand.
GTGGCAGCATGACTGCGGCGAAGGAGAAAGGTTTGGTCCGTTCGGAAGGAAAGGACTATGTGATGAAGGATGGGGACATTGTCCTGTTCCGCTTCAATGTCTGACCAGAAACCAGCGCGGTTCCGGATTCGTTTGGCCCAAAAAGAGGATGCCGCTGTATTGGCGGCGATCTATGCGCCCTATGTGCGAAATACAGCCGTCACATTTGAATATGATCCGCCGGATGCAGCGGAATTTAGACGGCGAATTCAAGCCGTTCAGGGGCAGTTCCCATACCTCGTCTGCGAAGAAAATGGAATACCAAAGGCGTATGCCTATGCATCCCGGTTTCATGGGCGGGCTGCATTCCAATGGGATGCAGAATTGAGTGTCTATGTAGCGGAGGGTGCTCAACAGCAGGGAATAGGACGGGCTCTATATGGATGTCTGATGGAATTTTTGCAAGAGCAGGGTTATACGACTCTGTATGCGCTGATTACATCGCCCAATGATCCAAGCGAGCGGATGCATACCCAGTTGGGTTTTCAAAAAATTGCCGTTTATCCACAGACAGGGTATAAATTGGGGACGTGGCGCGATATGACCGTTTGGGAAAAACGGATGAAACCGCTGCCTGAAAACCCCATACCTCCGCGTAAGTTTTCCACACTCCCGATAGACTTTGTGGAAAACGTGCTGCAAAAAGCGGCTACAGAGCGAAATCTTTTAAGGTAACTAGAGTATATAGAAAAGTAACAGCCGTAAAATGGTTACATCGAAAAAACAAAAAAATCCCCTACAATGGACGGTTTTGGTCCATTGTAGGGGATTTTTTGCAAGTTCTTGTCCGTAGAACCAATCTTGATCGGTTTATAATGACAGAAACCTGACGGAAAATTCTCTGAAATTTTTATGCATTGTTTTTTGCTGAAAGAAGGGAAAACGCATCGCAATTCCCTTCTTTTATCAAATAAACAAAAAATCTAAAAATTTTTCAATATTTCTCTCAATTTTCGGTTGAAATATTGACAATTTGAGAAACCTATGATTTAATAGGCTTGAAAAGTTCATTGGAATAATTAGTGAATTGGTATTACTTTACAATGGACTCTTTTGCCACTGTAAAGGCTGGGATGCCTTCTGACCAGCAGCAAATGGAAAGGGGGATGAAAAGAAAGAAGGCGACCAAACATAAGACGGAAAATACCGTGGGAACAGGAAGATTGCAACTTTAGGAGGAGAAAGATGTTTAAGGTGAAACGGAGGGCCACTGCTCTTTTGTTGGCCGCACTTATGGCGACATCCGGACCGGGTGTAGTGGGCTTGGCAGCGGATTTTTCTGCCAATGGATCTGCAAAGGATAGCGCCGTTTGGCAAGTAGGAGATACGCAGGTAAAGGGCTTTCTGCGCGGTGCCCCGGCAGAAGCGAACCTGGAAGAAGAGGGACCGTTGGGTTGGATTCATTTCAGCGATAAGACGCTCGAAAATTGCCCCCAGAAGAGCGAGGACAATGGAATCACGGACATCGAGCTGTCCGGTACAATGGCACAGATCGCTGGGGACACGGCGACCAATTTCCGTTATGAAGGGGCTCCCGATTCCAATACGAAAGGTCAAGTGATCAATGGGGCGGGCGGCAAAGTGACCTTTCACGTTCCAGCGAGTACAGAGCCGCGCTATTTGCGCGTCTACATGGGGTCCTGGGCATCGGAAATCACCTTGCGTGTAGCTGTCAATGGCGAAGAGCAATACAGCCGCACTTTTGGAAAACGTGAGACAACGTCTGGCGCAGAGTGCTTTTTGTCCTCCATCATGTACCAAACGGCTTCGGAGGAAGATGTTGTCACAGTGACCGCAGAGGTTACCGCTACATACGATGCAGCCTATAGCAATATGAGCATTCAGGCGATTGCGCTGACCGACGAGGCGTTCCCGGAGGAAGAATCGCTTGTTTCGGGCGAGGTGCAGGATGCCCCAGAGTCGGCAAACCTCACGAAAGAGGGCGGTATCGATTGGGTTCAGCTCGACAACACCGATTTCGGTGCGTTCAATCGCAAGGACACGGAAGACCCGGCGATTGGCGGTCCGACGCTGATTGGAAAGCAGGATTATGTAGCCCAAAATACAAAGACCAATTTTGTATTCTTGGATGGAGTTTCTCCGGTGCAGTCGATTGAGGATAATAACCACAAGGGCTTAGTCTTTACCGGAGAAGGCAATGGCTTGGAATTTACCCTGCCCGCTAGCAAGGAAGAGCGCTATGTAAACATTTACACCGGCGCCTGGGCAGCCGACATCACAGCCGAGGTCCTGGTCAACGGGGATACAGCCTACATAGAGACGTTTGGCAGTACGGACACCACATCCGGAACCCCTGCTGTGTACCGGGTGCTCCGCTTGTCCTACAGCTGCGTGGATGAAGGGGATGAAGTGTCTGTTAAGCTTCATGTTTCCAAAGCGTACGACAGCCAGTGGGGAAATATGTCCATCTCTGCCATTACATTGAACGACTCCCAGGTGGTTGATACTGGGGTAGTCGCTGCCGGAAAGGTTTCGAGCGCGCCGGTTGCGGCAGACCTGACAAACGAAGGCAATGTGGACTGGGCATATTTCAATGATACCGATTTTTCCAGCTATAACCACAAAAATGTTGCTGAATCACAGATCACCGACGTAACACCGGTGGGGACGCAGCAGGGCAGCCCTGTCATTCAGGATGCAAAAACGTCCTATATCTACAGTGACGGCGTCGATCCAGAGACGGAGACCGATGGCCACAATGGGTTCGTCTTTGTAAAAGAAGGCAGTGGTGTGACCTTCCGCGTGCCCGGAGGCCCAGAGATGAAGTATCTGAATGTGTATACAGGAGAATGGGCCTCTGACATTACCCTGGAACTCGTTGTGAACGGAGAGGTTGAATTCAGCGAAACGTATGGAAACAGCGTCACCACCAGCGGAACACCGGCGGTATGCAATGTCGCCCGCCTCCAATACTATACGCCCAATGCGGACGATGAGGTAGAGGTGCGCGCGCTCATTTCCCATGGGTACGACCAGAATTGGGGAAATATGAGCATACAGGCCATTACCCTGTCTGACACTGCTCCGGTCAGCCTGGACGAAAAGATCACAACACCTGAATGGGAAATTGACCATACGGGAGGTCAAATTCAGTCGATGAAGACCATGATCGGCGGCGAAATGTATACCATTCCGATGCGTACAGACAGCCGAGGGGGCTTTATCTGGAATTACAACGGCCGCCAGATTGCGATGACTTCCGGAGATACGGCGGACGATGGTACCATCACGTATACAGGACGGTATCGCAATGCGAATGAAGACCTGACCTTTACCTTGCGGTATGCCGTGGATGAGCAGAAGCAGTTGGTGGTCACAGCATCGGTCACCAACAACAAGGATACGGAACAGGCGGTGGACAAGTTGTCCTTAAACCTGGGATTCAATACGTATTTGGAGAGCTACCCACAGTACAACGATCAGCTTTTCCCAACTCTCCTGCGTTGTGAAAAAACCCATCTGTGGGGCTATCTCTCCACACCTTCCGGCCGTCTGATGACCATTGCAACCGATGCCCCCGTTGCATCCTATACTTTGGACTATGAGTGGGGCGCACACCGCATCTACACAGCCTCTCTCGACGTTTTACAGTCCGGCGAATTGCCGGAGCGTCATCCGCAGGATGCAGATCACATTGGTGCAAACGAGACGAAAACCTGGAATATTTACCTCAAGCCGGTCGAGGATTTAAATGCAATTGAAGACGTCAAACCGACGATCTCCAATTACACAGAGATTCCGACCATCGACGCAGATCGTTATACCATGGCGGAGAATGAAGTTTCTCAAGTGACGGTTTACTCCCAGTCTCCATTGAAGAACGGTGTGGTTACATTAGTTGACGAGGATGGAACCGAAACGACGCTCGCAGTGACCGACAATGGGGATCATACCTATTCCTGTACCTTTGAGGCGGAAGGCAGGGAGGAAGGCGTCTATAAGCTTTGGGCAGAAAACGAGGCCGGATATAAGGCGGAGGGCATGTTCACGATACGGATGCCGTGGTCCTGGTACACGAAACAGGCCCGTAAGGCGGCCGTAGAGGCTCCACAGAAGGCGACCTCCCACACAGAATCCTGGTACGGACTGTATTCTGCCTATATTGCTAAGAGATACTTCCCGGATGAAGAATTGGACATGGCGATCGACGAGAAGTTTGAAGAGATTTATCCGTTGATGTATGATGTCACGACCGACCTGCCGACTTCCTGGCAGAGCCGAATCCAGAACCACTCTGGTATGTTAGGCGTATTTGTCGATAAGTATGAGAGTTCTGGGAATATGAGCGATTTGGAGAGCGCTGTCCATCTTGCCGACTTCCTGCTCACCACCCAAAAGGAGAACGGCGGCTATTACAATGGAAGCACGGATTATACCTCGGTCATTTATCCAGCAAAGTCCATCATGGAACTGATCTATGTAGAAAAGGATCTGATGAACGATGCGGACTTGACAGAGGAGGAGCGTGCAGTCTGGGCAGAGCGCTATGACCGTCACTTTGCCTCCGTTACCCGCGCTATGGACAACCTGGTGCGTCTGGACGGTCACTTTGAAACCGAAGGGCAGCAGACCTTTGAGGACGGCGCCAATTCCTGTTCGGCGACGCAGCTGAGTGAATTTGCCTTGATGTTCCCCGAGGGCTCTGCAGAGCGCGAGAAATATACCAATGCAGCGCTCAAGATTATGAACTACCATACCTCGCATCAGCAATCCATTGTTCCGGATTCGCGTATGAATGGCGGCACCCTGCGCTTCTGGGAAGCACAGTATGACGTCGAAATGCAGTTGACCGGCGATTCTCCCAATATGATGAACTCACCGCATGGCTGGTCTGCATGGAACATCTATGCACTGTTTAACCTATATGAACTGACCGGCGACCAGCAGTACCTGGAGCGCGGTATGAACGCCATGGGGTCCTGTGCACAGCTGATGGGCTTTGACGGCACCCTGCGTTGGGCATTTATCGCAGATCCATACCGCAATACGGGCTTGTGGGTGAAAGATGAAGAGGCGTCGCACGACGATGTGATCGTTGGCAAGCATGTCAACACGGTGATCGGCGAAGAATATGTCGATATGATCTCCTACTGGTGGAGAGCGCCGAAGAATACTTGGGTCCCGGGGTACACCGCTATGGGCGGCGCAGTCACCCAGGGCGCTGCATGTGATAATGATGTACATGAGGTATTCAAAGCATTGGGCGAAGTGGCACTGACAAAGGCTTATGTATTCCAGAAGGATGACGGGACTTTTGAAACCTACAATTGTTCCATTGAAAATACGGATCGTGGCTTGATCGTTACGCCGAGCGAAGAGGTAGTCTCCAATGTGAGCGTACAGGTTCAAGAGGATACAGATGTCACAGTGAAATTCTATGACGGTGATCAGTCTGCGACAATCTCAGCGGGTTTGCCGGTTTGGATTTCTACGGAAGAGAACGTTGCCGATTTTGAAGACGGAGATAAGGATTCCAGCCTGCGCAATTTGACGGTAAGTAAGGGTGAGTTGAGCCCATCCTTCCAGGCAGATGTACAAGATTATACGGTAGACATCGGCGCCGAAGCCGGCACTGTAGAGATCACTCCGGTAGCGAATAGTGAACATGCCGTTGTCTACGTCAACGGAACCCGTGTTCTCCCAGGCGAGAGCTACACGGTCACTATGGACAGCGCAATGCAGGAAAAAACCATTCCAATTGTAGTCAAATCGCAGTATCAAGCGACAAAGACGACCTACACATTGACGGTTTCGACCATGGGCGACTATGAGAATGTAGCGCGCAAAGCGGTCAATGTGACAGCAACCCGTATCCAAGGCCCGGCAACGGACCCGATGAGCCTGATCGATGGAGACCACGGCCTGGACGGTTCGACCACCACCCATATTACAGTGGCGCCGGATGGAACCCCCGACAACTTTATCACCCTCTCTTGGGCGGAACCACAGAGTTTTGAGAAGATTCTTGTCTGGACCTTCTACGGTGCAAAGCAGGGACCGACCAAGTGGGATTATCAGATTTCCAAAGATAACGGAAAAACTTGGGAGACGGTCGCAGAGAATGTCACAGCGGAGTGGAAATATAGCGATAAAACACATGAGAGCTACACCGTTGCTTTTGATGAACCCCTCACAGGTGTTACCGATCTGCGCATGGTTCTGAAAGAGGGCCTGCATGAGTGGGGAAATACCTGTATTACAGAGATTGAAGCCTTTGGAAAGAAGGATATTCAACCGGAAGAGCAGAACCTGACGGTGGGATACAACAACAAGGACGTAACGTTGAAGGTGGACGGCGAACCGCAGAAGATCGCAGACCTGACGGGCGAGTTTACGCTGGAAGACGTGGCAGAGGGAACGAGCGTAGAATTGACCTTTGAACCGCGTGTTGAAGGCCGGAATTTCCGCTCGGTGGCGGTCAACGGCCAGGAGGAACTCATCAGCGGCGATTCGTATACCTACACAGTAGAGATGACGGGCGAAGGCGTCGACTTGGACTTCGTGTTCGAGGTGACGGACAAGCGGATTCTGGAGCAAACCTATCAGTATGCAAAGCCCTATGTAGACGACGGAACGGTAGACTCCCTGGTTACCGAGGCGAGAGAGGCCTTCCTGGAGGCATATAACGCAGCGGAAGCTGTGCTGAACAATACAGCGGCGACGCAGACGGAGATTGACAAGGCTTGGAGCGACCTGCTGAACGTACTGCATTATCTGAACTTCCAGCCGGGCGATAAGAGCGCCCTGGAAGAGCTGTACAATATCCTGAGCGCCCTTGTGGAGGATGACTTCACAAGCAGCAGCTGGGCCTTGTTTGAAAAAGCGATGGAGCAGGCAAAAGAAGTGGTCGAAGACCCGGAACCGTTGGAGGGTGACATCACAAGGGCATATGAAGACCTGACAGCTGCGTCCAAGCAACTGATTCGCGCATCGGACGTCAGCAATTTGAATACCGCCATTGAAAAGGCGGAGAAAATCAAAACGGATATCGAAGCGGGCAAATACTTGCCGGACGGACAGGAAGCGTTCCTGGAGGCATTGGAAGCTGCCAAGAAGCTGGACAAGGATTCCCCACAGGCAGAAGTGGACCAGGCCGCGAAGGATCTGTTGCAGGCGATGTCGGCCCTGCGCAAGAAGGCGGACAAGACGGAACTGGAAGAGTTGCTGAAGGAAATCAATGCGCTCGATCCGTCGGAATATACAGCGGCAAGCTATGCAGCAGTAGCAGAGGTCAAAGAGGTTTTGAACGCGTTGATGGCGGATGACAGCCTGGACGCGGAGGAAGGCCAGAAGAAGATCGATGCAGCTGTGGCGCAGGCACGCGAGGCACAGAACAACCTGGTGAAGGTTGATACCAATAAGCCGTCCAAGGGCAGCAGTTCTGGCAGTTCTTCTGCAAACGCGAGCAACGCCTATGGGGCCAGCGGTGTGGTATCCGCAGGTCAGAATGTAGCGGCAGTTGGCGCCTATGTCCGCAGCGATACGACGGTGAACTTTACCCTGAAACGCGGGCAGGCCTATTGCTTCAAGATGACAGTGGTAAATGGAAACAACCAGACGCCGAGTTTTACAGTAGGCAACGGCAGCGTTCTCAAGACGCAGTTTGTGGCGAAGGTTGGAAACGATTACTACTACAGAGTCTATGCAACCGGCACCCCGGGCCAGAGCACGGGCGTTTACACGACCCTGCCGGGGCAGAACGCAGTGAAACACTGCACAGTGGCCATTGGTTAAATACTGGACACTTGTAAGGAACATAAGTCATCCGATCAAGTAACAGTTGATCAGAGAGCCTGCGCAGGAAACACTGTAGGTACGAAAAACGCGCTGTGCGTCCATCGGTTTGAAGCACGAGTACCGGCATAATGCCGCCGGGCAATGCTCCAGTAAAGCATTGTGCAGTGACGATTGTGTAATCATGGACTGGACGCCGGAATAAGAGGGAAGGTTTCTTCCTGATAAACAAAGGACCTAATCCTGGGGATTCCCAGGATTAGGTCCTTCTATGTTTTATCCATCCATTTTGTGTATGTGGTAGGTTTGTGATGTCTGCCTCTATGAAGATTTCTGCTTGTTCTTGTAGGGCTTCCCCTGTGGAACGGAAAGCAAACTCTTTGCAGTCTGCTTTCGTAGGGACGCGAAAGGCGCTGTGCGTCACCGTGCTAGAATACAGGCGTCTACATGACGCTGCCGGGCCAGAAAGTGGTGAAACACTGTACAGTAACGGTAGCATAAGGCCTCTGAAAAAAGAATATGGAATATCTCTGACGGATAGCTTTTCTACATGCAAATATAAACGTATATCCTAATCGCATGTAGATGATTTGCCCCTATAGGAGCGAACCCATAGGAAAGCTAAAGCAGAGATATTCCACCCATATGACCCAGTAGGGGAGTTCGCAAACGAGAATGCGAATAACTCCTACTGGGTCAAACTTTTTACAAGCATAGGAATGCATCGTATGATGACGATTCATGTAGTAGCGGTTGGAAGAACGTGGGGAACCTCTTGGAGATGGTATAAAGTTTGTTCCCACCGTAGAAATCCGGTAATAATCGATAAATACCGGAATCATATTGTACAAAGAGTGAAAGTAGCTCGTATCCGATCAGGGCCTGGCAGTCAATGGCAGGGAACTTCCTTAGACATCAGCTATTCGATTTTAAGTAACCGCTGCTGGAAGAAAGACCGTGTAGGAAACACCGTAGGAGTGAAAGATGCTGTGTGTCTACTGGGTTAGAACATGGGCGTTTACACGATGCTGTCGGGGCAAAATGCGGTGAAACACTGACGGTGACCATTGGTTAAATGTCGGATACTTGCGAGAAACATAAGCCATTCGATCAAGCAACCGCTGCTGGAAAAGAACCAGTTTAGGAAACGCCGAAGGCGCGAAAGGCACTTTGCGTCCACCGGGCCAGAGCACAGGTGTCTATACGGCACTGCCTGGTCAGAATGGGGCGAAACACTGCACGGTGACCATTGGTTGAATATCGGACACTAGCGAAGGGTATAAGCCATGTGATCAAGGAATCACGGATGGAAGAGAGCCAGCGTAGGAAACACCGAAGGCGCGAAAGACGTTATATGTCCCAAATGGATAGGAAAACATTGAAATCGTGTTACGGAAAGAATGAAGGTAGCTCGCATTCGATCAGGTGTCTTGTACCCGATAACAGGGAATTTTCGTAGGAGGTACTTAAGATGTAAAAGATACAATGTGTTTGCCTATGATAGGAGAACATCGAAATCATTTGTGGAAGGAGCAAAAACAGCTGGTATCCAATCGAGTATCCGGTAACCGATAACAGGAAACTTACGTAGGGAATACCATAAGCACGAAAGATACTGTGCGTCCACCGGGCCAGAGCACAGGTGTCTATACGGCACTGCCTGGTCAGAATGGGGTGAAACACTGCACGGTGACTATTGGTTGAATATCGGACACTAGTGAAGGGTATAAGCCATGTGATCAAGGAATCACGGATGAAAGAGAGCCAGCATAGGAAACACCGAAGGCACAAAAAACGCTGTGCGCCCGACAAATGCCTTGTTGGTGGTAATCATATGAATGGATGAGAACAGAATAAAAAATACCTCTTTCGCAAAATAAAGGTCCCCACCCGGATAATTCCGAGTGGGGACCTTGCCCTTACAAGTTTTTGTAAAAATAGCCGCCAGAGATTCTATTAAGAGGTCTTTTAAAATGTGGTATGCTGAGTGGCATAGGAATAAGCCTCATAGAATAATAGAAAAAAGAACCGTATATTCAACCGGTTTATAAAAAGTTTGTTCATAAGGAAATACATACCGGTAGCTGCCATACAAAGATTTTTCATGTGGTATTTAACATAATATTGATTGATTTGAGTGGTTGCCGATATGTTTTGAAGGTCTAATACAATGGATAGGCCCATATAATTTTAAAGATACACGAATTACATAAAGTGTACAAAACATAATAAAAAATAATCAATTTATATGATTTTATAAGAAAAATTCTCATATATCGACAAAATATTAATTAAAATTTTCTTTTAATATATATATATATATATAAATTGTAATATATCAATAAAAAATAAATATTCATTAGATTTTAAATATTGATTTTTTATATTTTTATGATATACTAAAATCAAATCGCTGCAAGGGGGAGGAGCCTTGCATCAAAAATGCTTTTCAAAAAGAAAAGGAGGATATGTTATGCAAAAGACAAAAAAGAGTAGAGTCGTTTTGTCAGGAGTATCTGTATTAGTGGTATTAAGTTTATTAGCCGGAATGACGATGGCCTGGTTCACAGATACGGAAAAGGTCAGTGGGGATTTCGCTGCCGGCGTGCTGGACATCAGTGTAAAGCCAGGAGAGACAGGCGTGCAGGACCTTACATTTGAGAATTTACGCCCGATGCAGTTTGAAAATTTTGAAAAGGAACTGGCGGGCAATGGCAGCGGAAAATGGACCAACGATGTTACACAATGGAATACAACGGGCTTACATGAAAGCGATTATAATCCTATTCCAGCCTATTTTAAGCCGGTAGTTATTAAAAATGAGGGTACGTTGCCCACAAAAGTACAAATTTCTCTGAAAATGGTCGATGGCAACGACCAAGAACCTGTTTTGACTGAGGATGGTGTTACGATCACGCAGGGCAAGACGGAGAATTGTAAAAATGGCTTACAGGATGTTCTGAAAGTATTTGTTTATCTTAATAAAAATGGTATAAATAGTGGTAAGTGGAATCAAGTGAAGGATATTAACCTGAACACCGAATATGATGCAGACATCGCTGGAACTGCAGACGAAAGCCAGGATACATATATGACGGTGATGATCCCAGCAGGTGAGAGTGTGCGCTATATGGTCGCGGGCTATCTGCCGGAAACAGTTGGAAACCTGTATCAGGGGAAACATTTCCATGCAAAATTGGTCTTGAATGCCTATCAGATGGATGTGACCGATGTCAGTGATCCCGATGACGCGGAAATCGATTCCCTAGACCGAGACGATCTACAAAAGTTATACGATAAGATGGAACCCCTGGAGCAGGCTGGAGGAGAAAATTTCCTTCCCGATGCATGGGAAAAGTTTGAGGATGCTTTCAATAAGGCGGAATCTGTTTTAAAGGATGAGGACGCCACCGAGGATGAGATTCTGGATGCTTTTTATGGTTTGATGGACAACGCCCTCAATTTGGCAAATTCGGTTGCCTCTCCAACGGACATTCTGGATGCGGTGATCGCAAAAGCCGAAGCAGTCAATAGAGACATTGAAGCAGGTTTGTACCAAGAGACCGGTGTAGAAGCGTTCAAACAGGCTCTTGCCGAGGCGAAGGCGCTTGACAAGTATGCGCCCCAGGCGCAAATTCAAGCAGCCGCATTGAAGCTGAATGAAGCCATGGCAAACCTGCGGCTGAAGTCTGTGTCGAATGCGATTATGGCACCGTCGGCAACCGACAACGATGCGGTGGATGTAGAAATCGCTCTGTTCTTGACGCAGTATGTCGTCGAGAGAGACCATTTGGATACAATGGAAACACTCGAAGTGTTCTACAGCTTCCTGGGTGAGTAAAGAAACTACACGATCGGTTTGAAATGCAATAACAAAGGGGCCCCGGATTTTTCCGGGGCCCCTTTTGTGCGCTTTGGCGCGGCTCCGGTGAGATAGACGCCGACGCCTTTGGCGGGAAGTTGGGACGGAAACAGGAAAGTAATATACGGATATTTCAACGATTTTTAGTTGAAATGAACAAAATTAAAACCAATTTTTACCGAAAATATTCATGGCGATTTTGTTAGTTTATTCTTTCAAAGAATAAACCGGGGGGGGTAGAATATTATACTATCTATAAGTAAAAATTTCCTATTTACATTCTCGTGTCGCTGTGGGTTGGTGTGAGTGGCCCAAAAGGGGATGTAAAAAAGAAATGGAGGAAAAACAATGAAAGCAAAAAAGAGTAGAGTCGTTCTGTCAAGCGTATCCGTACTGTTGGTACTGAGCTTGTTGGCAGGCATGACCATGGCCTGGTTTACGGATACGGAAAAGGTGAACGCGAATTTCACTGCGGGCGTGTTGGACATCAGCGTGAAGCCGGGTGAAACAGACGTAACGGATCTCACGTTCGAGAATCTGCGCCCGATGTTGTACGACAACTTCTACAAGGAGTTGGAACCCAATGGCAACGAAAAATGGGTCAACGATGTGACCCAGGATAAGACAACGGACCTGGAGGACACGGATTATGCGCCGGTGCCGGCATACTTTAAGCCGGTGACCATCACCAATGAAGGTACACTGCCTACAAAGGTAAAGCTTTCTTTGGAAATTGCACAGGATTATGCCTGCAAAGAGGGCGAAAAACAATTCGTCGCAGAGGATCTGGCCAACGGCACAATGACTGCCTCCCAGCCGGACAGCCCGATTTGTGAAAACAAGCTGGAAAAGGTTCTGAAGGTATTTGTCTATAAGCAGGTGGGCGAAACTTGGACAAAGGTTGAGGACGTCAACCTGAACACAGCGTACGACGAGGCTAAAGCAAATCCGGATGAAGCAGCGTCGGGCAACACAGCGAAAGAGACGAACAATACATACATGACGACGATGCTTCCGGCCCAGGGCACAGCGACCTATGTGATCGCAGGTTATCTGCCGGAGACAGTAGATAACGCCTACCAGGGCAAGCACTATCACAGCAAGCTGGTGCTCAATGCCTATCAGATGGATGACACCGATGCCGGCGTTCCCGATGAGGGCGGGTCAAGTTCGACCGACCCCGAGGAGGCTGTGGCCATCAACTCGGAAGAGGACTTGAAAAAGATCGGCCAGAATATGGACGGCGATTTCGTATTGAATGACGATATTACGCTTACTTCGGATTGGACGCCTCTGGGTATGGACGGGGATTCGACAAAACCCTTTACGGGAACCTTCGATGGCCAGGGCCATACGATTTCTGGTTTGAATGTGTCTAAGAGCGATAAAATTTCAGTCGGCCTGTTTGCCGTCAATAGCGGGACGATTCAAGATGTCAACATTGTGGCAGAGGAAATTTTAGGGAGTTCCTCTGTTGGAGCCGTTGCTGGTTCCAATGAAGCAGCAGGCACCCTTTTGAATGTCCATGTCACCGCTGAGGGCGTTCGCGGGCAGTCGAATGTAGGCGGACTGGTGGGAACAAACAGAGGAAACGTCTCCCGCTGCAGCGCTGATACAACGGTAACGGTCACCGCTACCCAAGGCGTCGGCGGTTTTGCAGGCGACAATTCGGGGGTTATTGAGGAATCTTGGGCTGTTACGGGAATCAATGTCGATCAGCAGCAGAGTACGAATCTGGATGTAGGCGGTTTTGTAGGTTCTAACCAAAACAGTGGTACCATCCGCAACTGCTATGTGATTGCACGCGATACGATTGCCGGACTATTCAATGTTGGCGGCTTTGCAAGCCTCAACCAGTATGGCTCGACCATTGAGAACTGCTATGCGGTCACGACCGACAAAATTCAGTGCTCTGACACAGTTTCGGCCGGCGTTGCAGTGAATGAGAATGGAACCATAAAGAATTGTTATGCGGTTTCTACCGCTGCGGTAGGTAGCGGAGAGTTCCAGAAGGTCGAGGAGAGCGCGCTGAAGGGGACGCTCCCGCAGGGCTTTGACGCATCGGTTTGGACGGCCGCGGAAGGGGAATATCCGCAGCTGGCCAATAATCCGCAGGCGTAAAGGTTTGCATTTTTTCGGTTCATCTCATGGCTTTTTCGGAATAACTTCTGAGGGCTGTACAAAATTGCAAATAGGATCGCGCGGGGTGTGAACCGTTCAGCGATCAAAAAGAGGATGTCTCAAAACGATGGATTTTTTGATTCATGGGAGGGGCGTCCTCTTTCTGTTTCAAAAAAGATCTGAGTTTCTAAAAAGCGAGGGTATCCGGAAGTCTTTTATGGCTTTTGGGATACCCTCGTTTTGTGTATAAGGGGATACAGCAACCTCTAAGAATGATTGCAGAAAATTACGGTTCGTTTAACTTTTCAAAAATCAGCCAGTTAGCCAGACGATGGGGATGCGTTCGATCAGAAAGCGTAACGGACAAATGATAATCTTTTATAGGATGAGCCTCTAAAAATAGGAATGGACATATAAAATTTATAAAAAATATCTGGTTACTAATAAAAACCGTATAAAATAGTAAATTTATTTTTTCTATTATTAGATGGAGAGAAGAAAAAATGGTATAATGAATCCATAAAGAATGAAAAAATCATTCTTTATGGATCGTGGGCCAATGGAGGCCTAATGGAGGATATACGAAAAAGAAACGGAGGAAAAGCAATGAAGACAAAAAAGAGCAGAGTCGTTTTGTCGAGCGTTTCCGTGTTGCTGGTGCTGAGTCTGCTGGCAGGCATGACGATGGCCTGGTTTACGGACACGGAAAAGGTGAACGCAAATTTCACCGCGGGCGTGCTGGACATCAGTGTAAAGCCGGGTGAAACGGACAAAGGGGATCTCACGTTTGAGAACCTGCGCCCGATGTTGTACGACAACTTCTACAAGGAGTTGGAACCCAATGGCAACGAAAAATGGGTCAACGATGTGACCCAGGATGATACAACGGGCCTGGACGACGAGGATTATGCGCCGGTGCCGGCATACTTTAAGCCGGTGGTTATCAAAAATGAGGGCACACTGCCGGCAAAGGTACAGCTATCTTTGGAAGCAGGCGATGGATGCGAAGCAGGGGAACCGATCCTGACGGAAGACAACATTACGATCAAGCAGGACCCCGAAAAGATGCAGGATTGTGCAAACCGTTTGGCGCCGGTCCTGAAGGTGTTTGTCTACAAGCAGGTGGGCGAAACCTGGACAAAGGTTGAGGATGTCAACCTGAACACAGCGTACGACGAGGCCAAGGCAAATCCAGATAAAGTAGCGTCGGACAACACAGCGAAAGAGACGAACAATACATACATGACGGCGATGCTTCCGGCCCAGGGCACAGCGACCTATGTGATCGCGGGCTATCTGCCGGAGACCGTAAACAACGCCTATCAGGGGCAGCATTTCCACGGCAAGCTGGTGCTGAACGCCTACCAGATGGACGACACCGGCGCTGGCAAGCCGGACGAGGGCGGTTCCAGCTCGACCGATCCGGAGGACCCGGACCGTTTTAATGAAAATGTGACGATCGAATGGCGTGAAGGAACTGCGGAAGGTGACCTGGTACAAAGCCAGAATGAGACCGTAAAGAGCAATACTACCATTGCAGCTGTGAACTATGATGCGCCGGAAGGCTATGTGTACAGCCCCGAGGCGGCAGAACAGAAGACGGATGTAGTTGTGGATGAAAAGACTGGCGAAGCGACGCCAGGCAAGGTTATTTTCACGGTGGTGCCGGAAGAGGCGAAGGCGATTGAGTATGTGCTGTATTATAGAAATACAGTAGACGGTCAATTGCTTACCCAAACCGAAACGGTTTCACTGGAATATCCAGGGGAATACACCATTGTAGCCCCCAATGCGCCGGCGTCAAGGACCAGGGCGACAGAGAAGGATCGGATTTCCGCTCCGATTCCGGCGGGCTATGTGTTTGATCCGGATACGCAGGCCTATGATGTAGCGGTCAATGCGGAGGGAACAGCCACGCCCACGAGGATTACCTTTGATGTAAAACCGGAGAGTACAGAACCGACCGATCCGGACCCGGAGGAGCATCCGGAGGCGTATCAGGTGCGCGTAGACTTCCGAAATCAGGAAACAGGTATCCTTTTGGATCGGAGCTATTCCAAAACATATGGTGGTCTGACGAAAGGAGTCCACACCTTTACCCCGGTTGGCGAAGCACAGAATGACACCGAAGTTCTACATTATGTAACGGCGCCGGAAGGCTATGAATATGACCCGGCGGGACAGGACGCAAAATTTGTCACCATTCCGGCGGTAAAGGGACCGCAAGTCATCGAATTTACGGTTCAATACGTGGGTGGCGGAAGCACGGACCCGGAAGAGCCGGATAATCCAAATTGTGATCGTGACGACCATATTATCCGTGACGCAGAAGATCTGTACAACGTACGGCTGCATCCGCACTGCAATTTTATTTTCGCCAATGATGTAGACCTCAGCGAGGCCTATCCGAATTGGGAGCCCATTGGAGTATTGGAGCAAAAGTATGATCCATGGAATGGAACCTATTATGAGCCGTCTGAAAATGTGTTTACCGGGGATATGAACGGAAACGGGCATGTACTCACAGGCCTGAATGTCGGCACATTGAAGAGTTATAATGGCCTGTTCACCTATTCTGCCGGGACAATCCGCAATCTTACGGTGAACGATGCAAAAATCAACGCACACAGCAACTCCGGTATTTTGGTAGGTTGGAACGCCGGAAAGATTCAGAATTGTACGGTGAGCGGCAACGTAACGGCCGGGGATTCATTCGCAAATATTTGGGAAGTTGGGGGTATTACCGGATGGAACGATACCACCGGTGTCATCAGCGGCTGTGCATCTCTTGCCAATGTCAGTGGAAACCCCGCGAACCTGCCGGTTAATACTCCTGTACATTACTATTACGGTGGGGTTGCAGGGTCCAACAGTGGTACGGTGACAAATTGTTATTCGACAGGTACGGTCAAAGGAGCAAGGGCAGGCGGTCTGCTGGGGCTGAACCAGGGAACCATTTCAAATTGCTATACCACGAGCAGAGTGTATGCTTTGACCGACAGTTTCGGCAATGTGGATACTTCCACTCATCCGGTCATTGGATGGATGGAGGGAGGAACGGTTGGGAAGGAAACCATCTTCTTCCGGAAAGGAAACCTCTATCGCGGGGGCCGGCTTTATACAGGCTGGGATACTGATAAAGCCCGTGGCCAGGGGAAAACCGAAGAGGAAATGAAGACGGCTTCGACGTATACGGATGCTGGATGGGACACCGGCGTCTGGAACATTGTAGATGGCACTTATCCAACCCTTCAATAAGAAATGCGCAGGCCGCATGGCAACGGAAGGCCCCCGGTGAAAGCCGGGGCCTTCTCTTGTTTCCTTAAAGTAGCACATAGAAATTGAATTGAAAGGATAAATTTTTTAAAGAAAATATTATTGGAAAAAACAGAAGGAGATAGTAAACAAATTAGATAGATTTTAATCATATAAAAATAAAATTATATACAAATATTAAATATAATTGTCTTTTAGAAACAAATTGAAAGGACAACTATTATAATGTAATAAATAAGGATTTTTCAATAGAATCCTTATTGTCGTGGGCCGAATAGCGGCCTAATTGAGGATGTACGAAAAAGAAACGGAGGAAAAGCAATGAAGACAAAAAAGAGCAGAGTCGTTTTGTCGAGCGTTTCCGTGTTGCTGGTGCTGAGTCTGCTGGCAGGCATGACGATGGCCTGGTTTACGGACACGGAAAAGGTGAACGCAAATTTCACCGCGGGTGTGCTGGACATCAGTGTAAAGCCGGGTGAAACGGACAAAGGGGATCTCACGTTTGAGAACCTGCGCCCGATGTTGTACGACAACTTCTACAAGGAGTTGGAACCCAATGGCAACGAAAAATGGGTCAACGATGTGACCCAGGATAATACAACGGGCCTGGACGACGAGGATTATGCGCCGGTGCCGGCATACTTTAAGCCGGTGGTTATCAAAAATGAGGGCACACTGCCGGCAAAGGTAAAGCTATCTTTGGAAGCAGGAGACGGCTGCGAAGCAGGGGAACCGATCCTGACGGAAAACAACATTACGATCAAACAGGACCCCGAAAAGATGCAGGATTGTGTAAACCGTTTGGCGCCGGTCCTGAAAGTGTTTGTTTACAAGCTGGTGGGCGAAACCTGGACAAAGGTTGAGGATGTCAACCTGAACACAGCGTACGACGAGGCTAAGGCAAATCCGGACAAAGTAGCGTCGGACAACACAGCGAAAGAGACGAACAATACATACATGACGGCGATGCTTCCGGCCCAGGGCACAGCGACCTATGTGATCGCAGGCTATCTGCCGGAGACCGTGAACAACGCCTATCAGGGCCAGCATTTCCACGGCAAGCTGGTGCTGAATGCTTACCAGATGGACGACACCGGCGCTGGCAAGCCGGACGAGGGCGGTTCCAGCTCGACCGATCCGGAGGACCCGGACCGCTTCGAGGACAACGTGACCATCGAGTGGCGTGAAGGAACTGCGGAAGGTGACCTGGTAAAAAGCCAGAATGAGACGGTAAAGAGCGATACCACCATTGCAGCTGTGAACTGATGATGCGCCGGAAGGCTATGTGTACAGCCCCGAGGCGGCAGAACAGAAGACGGATGTAGTTGTGGATGAAAAGACTGGCGAAGCGACGCCAGGCAAGGTTATTTTCACGGTGGTGCCGGAAGAGGCGAAGGCGATTGAGTATGTGCTGTATTATAGAAATACAGTAGACGGTCAATTGCTTACCCAAACCGAAACGGTTTCACTGGAATATCCAGGGGAATACACCATTGTAGCCCCCAATGCGCCGGCGTCAAGGACCAGGGCGACAGAGAAGGATCGGATTTCCGCTCCGATTCCGGCGGGCTATGTGTTTGATCCGGATACGCAGGCCTATGATGTAGCGGTCAATGCGGAGGGAACAGCCACGCCCACGAGGATTACCTTTGATGTAAAACCGGAGAGTACAGAACCGACCGATCCGGACCCGGAGGAGCATCCGGAGGCGTATCAGGTGCGCGTAGACTTCCGAAATCAGGAAACAGGTATCCTTTTGGATCGGAGCTATTCCAAAACATATGGTGGTCTGACGAAAGGAGTCCACACCTTTACCCCGGTTGGCGAAGCACAGAATGACACCGAAGTTCTACATTATGTAACGGCGCCGGAAGGCTATGAATATGACCCGGCGGGACAGAGCGCAAAATTTGTCACTATTCCGGCGGCGAAGGGACCAGAGGTGATTGAATTCACGGTAAAAGAGGTTGGCGGCGAAGAGCCTGAGCCGGAGGAAAAGGAAGTTGTCATCCAGTGGTGGTGTGTTGACCCAAGCCATGAGTATAATTATAACCCGGATAATCCTGCTGCACATAAGAACGATCATGAAGCAGGCTCTGCCAACTACACTGTGACTCTCAAAGAGGGCGAGACGAAGACGATCTCTACAGCGGATGTTGGGCAGCCGGGAGGTAGATATTATATTGACCCAGATCCGCAAAGCGTCTCTGTGACGCTGAAAGACGGGGTTTTGCTTGATACGGAGACTCAGGAGCCCATTACAGATGTGCGGTTTACGGTAAAAGTAAGACGCGACGCAGATTACCTGTTAGGAGGAGACGGTTCAAGCCTTCATCCGTTTATGGTTTCCAACAGGAGTGAGTTGAGTAGAATTGAGGACCATATGTCTTCCCATTTCCGTTTGGTGAAAGATATCGATTTGAGCGGTTCCAATTGGATGCCGATTCACACGACTGTGAGCACTGGTGGGGTGAGCACTGGCTTCAGTGGGGAGATTGATGGACAAGACCATACGATCAAAAATATGAACGTTATGTTGGATTCTAGAACAGCGGGCGCCGGCCTGGTAGCCTATAATCGGGGCGGAACGATCAAGAATTTGAAACTTACCAATGCTTATGTACAAGCAGGCGCTATAATTGGTACAATTGCTGGACAGAATACCGGACTGATTGAAAATTGCAGTGTAGATACCTATATTTTTGCAACGAGTATAGCAAATACGAATTTTGGACAGGGCGTATTCGCAGGTGGAATCGTCGGGATCAACGGTGGTACCATTCGCGGATGTACAGCGGACGGGGAACTATATGCAAACTATTCCGGCTACACAGGCGATATTGCAGGATGTAATGTAGGAACAATTGTTTAATTACATGGGAAATCTAGGTTACCAGTTCGGGAACGCGCGTTAGTGATTTGACTGAATCTATATTTATGGAGCAAATTACCCCGGCAGGGATTTCCTGCCGGGGTTTTTGTGCTGCTTGAGATTAGGGATTGAGAACATCAACAGTGGAGAAGGGAAGTAAGGGCAGTCATTCTGATTTTTAACTCACCTTTTTGAAGATAAAGATAGGAAACATATGTATTTCCCAAACTTTATGGGAAATAGAGGGCGTTCCTTGTTTTGCCGCCGGGCGGCCGGTATCATGGGGCTGGCACCTAAAATAGAAGAGGAGGGGCAGAAGTTTATAAAAAAGAATGGGAACTTTTTATGTTGGGTGATACCTTTAGAGGTTTTTAAAGAGAATTGTGCCTATTGAAGCGGGAGAGGAGATCAAGGGCCTTTTCGTTGGACATGGCCGCTGGATGCCGGATGGGACACCAGCGTCTGGAACATTGTGGACGGCGCTTATCCAACCCTTCGATAAGAAACGCACAGGCCACATGGTAGCAGAAGGCCCCCGGTGAAAGCCGGGGCCTTCTTGCACCTGGTGGGAAAAGTACGTATAATAAGAAGCATGAATTCAGAACAAAGGAGATTCACAATGCCAGATATGAAAATGGTTGAGGTCCGTCCAGAACAGGTGGACGAGTTGGCTGCATTGGCCAAACCAATCTGGACCGACCACTTTACGCCAATCATTGGCGCGGAACAGACGGCCTATATGATCGAAAAATTCCAGTCCGCACCGGCCATGCGCGCGCAGATGGAGCATGATGGGTATCACTATTACTTTTTCCTGTATGATGGGCAGAAAGCGGGGTATACAGGCATCCGCCGTGATGGGGACAGCCTGTTCCTCAGCAAAATTTATGTCGAAAAGTCCTTCCGCCGCAGGGGACTTGCTTCTTTAGGAATTGCATTTATGGAGGATTTGTGCCGCCGCGAGGGCTTACGGAAGATTTGGCTTACAGTCAATAAAAACAACGACGGTTCCATTGCTTGTTACCGGGCGTGCGGCTTTGTTACAGCTTACCCGCTTGTGACAGATATTGGAAATGGGTTTGTCATGGACGATTATGTGATGGAAAAATGGATTTCTCCCCGGACGCTTTTGTATGTGGATACTTGTCTAAGGCCCCACAGCCGTACGCGCGAGCTGGCGGACGCTTTCCTGAAAGCCTATCAGAAGGCACACCCGAAGGACACATTGGATATAGTCCGCCTGGCGGAGGCAGACGTCCACTGTGTCCGTGGGGAGGAATTGGAGCATCGGGAAGCATTGAAACGTGAGGGCAAGGTGGATGCACCGGAGTTCGCCGAGGCACGCCGGTTTGCGGCAGCCGATGGGATTGTCATTGCCGCGCCGATGTGGGAACTGAGTTTTCCAGCAATGCTCAAAGCGTATATTGAGACGGTCTCCGTACCAGGCGTTACGTTCCGATATGGAGAAGGCGATACCGGCTGTGCCGGCTGCTGTAAGGCGAGCCGCCTGCTCTACCTGACGACACGTGGAGGAATCTATACCAAGGCGGCCGCCAGTCTGGAACTCGGTGAAAAGGAGCTAAAGGCCCTTTCGCAATTCTTTGGGATACCAGGTTTCGATTGCCTTTTTGTGGAGGGAACGGATCTGCTTCCGAAGGAAGAAGTAGCCGCACGGATGGACCAGGCAAAAAGTATGGCGGCACAGTTAGCGAAAGCGTGGTGAGTCGATGAACTTTGTAAGTGTTCTTTCCGAACAATTTCATCTGAAAAATTGGCAAGTCGAAAAGGTCATCGAACTGATCGACGAGGGAAACACCATCCCGTTTATTGCGCGTTACCGCAAGGAGGCGCACGGTTCCTTAGACGACCAAACGCTGCGAGAGATTGCAGAACGTTTGGACTATCTGCGCGGTTTGGAGAAACGCAGGCAAGAGGTTTCCGACCTCATTGCGACTGCGGGCAGCATGACGGACGAAGTAGCGGCAGCATTGGCAAGTGCGGTGACCCTGTCCGAGATTGAGGATATTTATCGTCCATTCCGGCCCAAACGCAAGACGCGCGCCTCTGTGGCACGACAGAAGGGGTTGGAACCCTTGGCCCAGGAAATCTACAGGCAAGATCCGAACGCCGCCTACCCTATCGACCTGGCGCAAGCTTATATTCACCCGGAGCTCGGTGTGGAGACGCCGGAGGATGCGCTCGCTGGGGCGAAAGACATCATTGCGGAATGGGTATCGGATGACGCGGGAATCCGCAAACGCCTGCGTGTTGTGACGCTGGCCCAAGGAGTGCTGGTAAGCAAGGCCGCCAAATCGGATGAGGAATCCGTCTATGAACCGTATTATGATTTCCGACAGCCTGTACGCCAATTGGCCGGGCACCGCGTCCTGGCGATGGACCGGGGTGAGCGCGAAGGGTTCCTCAAGGTCAGTGTGGAATTGGACCCATCCCGCGGGTTGAATATTGTCTATTCGGTCAGCGTCAAAGAGGGGTCTGCTTGTACTGATGCGGTGCGGGAGGCGGCGGAAGATGCATACAGCCGTTTGATCTTCCCGGCAATTGAGCGCGAGATCCGCAATACCTTGACGGAAAATGCGGATGAAGCGGCGATCAAGGTTTTTTCAGTCAACCTGCGCCAGTTGTTGATGCAGCCGCCGGTGAAGGGGCGTGTGGCGATGGGATTGGACCCGGGGTACCGCACGGGCTGTAAGGTGGCTGTAGTGGACGAGACAGGCCGCGTGTTGGACACCGGCGTGATCTATCCCACCCATTCCAAGGCGAAGGTGGAGGAGGCCAAACAGGTGGTCTCTGCCCTCATCCGGAAGCATGGGGTCCAGGTAATCGCCATTGGAAATGGGACAGCCAGCAAGGAGACCGAGCTGTTTACGGCAGAGGTCATTCACGAGTTGGGAACAGGCGTTTCCTATATGGTGGTGAGCGAAGCAGGAGCTTCCGTTTATTCAGCTAGCAAGCTGGCGGCCCAAGAGTTTCCGGACTTCGACGTAACCTTGCGCAGTGCGGTTTCGATTGCACGGCGTTTACAGGACCCGCTTGCCGAGTTGGTCAAAATCGACCCAAAGGCGATCGGCGTGGGGCAATACCAGCATGACATGCCGCCCAAACGCCTGAATGAAGCGCTCTCTGGCGTCGTGGAGGACTGTGTGAATACCGTTGGCGTGGATTTAAATACAGCTTCGCCCGCCCTTTTGGAGAAGGTATCCGGTGTTTCGGCGGCGGTATCGAAAAACATTGTCCAGTATCGTGAGGAAAACGGCGCATTTCAGAGCCGGGCAGAACTGAAAAAGGTGCCGAAGCTGGGGCCCAAGGCGTTTGAACAGTGTGCAGGATTTTTGCGCGTGAGTGAGAGTAAAAATGTACTGGACAATACCGCCGTCCACCCGGAAAGCTATGCGGCGGCAAGGGACTTGTTGGAGCACTGCGGATACAGCCTGCCGGATGTGCGTGCGGGAAAGCTGGGGGGATTGCGCGAAAAGGTATCGGAACTCGGCGAAGAGGCCGTGGCGCAATCTCTGGGAATTGGCGTTCCTACATTGCAGGATATTGTGACAGAATTGCTTCGTCCTGGACGTGATCCGCGCGACGAACTGCCGCCGCCCTTGCTGCGGACGGACGTACTGAGTATGGAGGATCTCAAACCCGGTATGGAGCTGATGGGAACGGTGCGCAATGTGATCGATTTTGGCGCATTTGTGGACGTCGGAGTCCATCAAGATGGGCTGGTACATATCTCACAGATCTGTGACCGCTATATCAAGCATCCGAGTGAGGTACTGAAAGTGGGGGATATCGTGAAAGTATGGGTGCTTTCCGTGGATATGAAAAAGAAACGGATTTCCCTCACGATGCGCCAGGCGGAAAATAGGGTGTGAATTTGACGATGTGGGACCCCTGAAAAGAGCGCTGTAAGAAGTGAAATCGGAACCGTTGTATGTTAGAATAGTGAAAATTCTATGAAAACAAATTAATGTGTTTTTTGGATGAAACCAAAGTTCGTATGATCTGTAGAAGTTTTAAAAGTTTTTTTGCATTTCGTTGCTGTAGTTGACAAATTTGCACAATGGGGGTTCCTTTTTATGACTACACATGGTATAATTATGAACAAATTATGAAAAGGAGTAGTCACCATGGAATTCTTTCAGCCTTATATCAACATGTTCAAAAACTATGCGACTTTTTCTGGTCGTACCCGCCGCAAAGACTTCTGGATGGCCGTCCTCGTGAACTTTCTGATTAGCTTGATTCTGAGCATTCTCACTGGGATTGCTTCGTTCTTTGGCATTATCCAGATGATTTATAGCCTGGCAATTTTGATTCCATTCCTCGCAATGTGGGCAAGAAGATTGCACGATACCAGCAAGAGCGCATGGTTCCTTCTGTTGGCGTTGATCCCCGGCATAGGTGCGATCATTCTTCTGATTTTTGCTTGCATGGACAGCCAGCCCGGCGCAAACCAGTATGGTCCCAACCCGAAGGGAATGTAATGCTTCATACATAAGCAGATAAAAGAGAATGCGTCTCGACCCGCCCGCAGGTGGGTTGAGACGCATTTTTGTTTCTGTATGGCGCCGGTTAAGGCTCTTCCTCCGGCTGTGGCGCAGGCTTCGTTACAGTCACCAGCTCAGCAAGGTGCTCTGCAGAGAGACCCTTTTGGAAACGGTCTTGGATGGTCAGCTCGTATTCGTTTTGCTCTTTGCTGAGATCGCCTGCATAAAAGGACAAGGTGAAAAGAGAGAAGTCCCCGGAATCCAGCCGGCTGGTGATTTCTTTGCAGCGCTGCGCAAAGGACTGCGCGCTGCCATCCTGTCCGAGCAGCCGGATATGGATGGACACATAGTCGTAGGGATGGAGCTCCTGGTAACTCTGCGGGATGTCGTTGACAGCTCCATTGAGGGAAACCTGTACCGACAGGGAAGAAATATCTTGGATGTCCCGCAGCTGTTCATAGCATTGGTCGCTGATCTGTTGCGAGATCGAAGCTTCTGCCTCATAGCGCCCCTGCCCATACGCATAGGCCACGGAACCAGTGGAAATCAGCAAACTCCCACCGACGATGCATAGGCAGAAGAATCCACTGAGAAAATCGTATTTTAACCGATCCTTTCGAAACAGAAAATTGCTCAAAAGAATCTCCACCCCCAACAGAATCAATAGGACGGGGGACCATTTGGCGGCGGTGGTCACCATCTCTATGTTATGAAAGAGGAGAAATAGCAGAACTAGGATACCACAGGCAATGAGGGCAATTCCCATTGTAAAGCTGCCCACCCGCCGTACTCGCTGTGGCTTCTCCGGGGGATGGATGGGATATTCAGGGACACTGTTCTCCGAAGGAGCCGGCGGCTCGGAAGAGGGGGCTTTATTTGTGTCCCAATCGATGACAGGATCTTCAGAGGAGGGTTGGGCAACCCCGGAGGAAATATCCATCCAGGTTTCATTCTCCATCATGGCCGTCACCTCCATATTCCACATAGTCCTGTTCGGGAAGGGTGTACTTCTTTTTCCCACCGGTCACCAGATACACGCCCAGCACAATGATTGCAGTGGCTACCAGGATAGTCGGCAGATTGTTTATCAGGTGATAGAGCCAAGGCATGGCATCTGAAATCCAGTACAGATAAGGCCCCATGACATTCTGGAAAAGAATCCACGCGCCAAGAAAAATACAGATGATTCCCACCAGCAAATGGCGCTTTTTTAGGACCTGCAGCCAGTCCTTTTTGAGAAGGCCGCCCATGTCGAACAGGAAGTGGTCTTCCTGAGCCAGCCGGTCTTCGTAAGGGATATGACGCAGGTTCATCGCATCGAAAAAGGAATAGAACCAAATGACGGGAAGGAACATCATTAAGAACGTGAGGTTAAAAAATCCAGAGAGGGCAAATACGAAACAAAAGAGCAGCATCAGGGAGGCCCCTTTTTTCATCAACCCTAAGTACATGTGTCCCGCCCCCGGGAATAAAGAGAATACAAAGGTCCAAAAACTACTTTTTTTCATTGCCGGTATCTCCTTTCAATTGGAAACTGTGAAAAAATTGTTGGATGCCGTCCGTCATCCGGTCGCCGATCTCCTTGGTTTTTTCAGAAAACTGTTGTGAAAAGGAGGTCAGATTTTGGAAGGGGTCCGGCGTTTGCGAGCTGGATGGAACGCTGAATGCGCCACCCAGCCAGAGGAGCATGGTGAGACAAGCCGCTACGCCTGCCGCCACATAGCGGTTTATAAAAAGTTGCCGCGCTCTCTGCCGGATACTGCGCATCACCGAAGGCTGGAGCGTGTCCGGAGCGGGGAGCAGTTCGTCCCCACAAAGACGCTCTGTATACCGTTCGGTACAATAGTCGCAAAAGGCCAAATGCTCTGCAATCTCCAGCCGGGCGAGCTCATCCGGTTCGCCGTGAAGGAGATCGTCAAACGCACAATCGGTCAAGTGGCCACCTGGGTCAAAATAGGCTTTCATCGGTCAAGCTCCTTTCCCAGCTGTTCGCGCAAAATTTGTTTGGCGCGATAGAGCTGTGTTTGTACGGTTTTTTTGGGCCGGTTGAGAAGTTTTGCAATCTCTTCAACCGGCTTTTCTTCGAAAAAATAAAGGATGGAGACTTTGTGATAGGGTTCCGGCAGCGCCCGGATACGCTCTTGGATACGGGTTTCTCCCTCTTCCGCGAGAAGCCATTCCTCGGGGCTGCCTTGCGCCGGCAAGGCGTCCATCGCTTCCTCGCCCGGAGCGGATACGCGGCGCGCATAGGCGCTTTTTAAATGGTCTTTGGCCTTATTGGTTGCGATACGGCAAAGCCATGGTTTATAGTGCTCGGGCGGACAGCGGTCAATGTTGCGAAAGGCGGAGAGAAAGGTCTCTTGCGAGAGATTCTGCGCCTCCTGATAGTCCCGTACCATCTGGAAGCAGACGGTGAACACCAGCTTTTCGTACTGTCCAACAAACTGCGAAAAAGATTCATTTGTCATAGTTGCCTGTGTCCACCCCCTCGTTTCCGCATATCCTTCACGGCCGTTCAGTGTATAAAACGAGGCTCTGGGCCGTTTGACTTCAACAGGAATTAAAAATATATTTTACTATATTGCTGGTAGGGATAACCTGCCGTTTTGCGGCAGCCGTTTTATCTTGGTGAATCGGGAAACAAAGAACCAACCGTATTTGGCAGCAGGAATAGCCTGCCGTTTTGCGGCAGTCGTTTTATCCTGGTGAACCGGGAAACAAAGAACCAACCGTATTTGGCAGTAGGAATAGCCTGCTGTTTTGCGGCAGCCGTTTTATCTTGGTGAATCGGGAAACAAAGAACCAACCGTATTTGGCAGCAGGGATAACCTGCTGTTTTGCGGTAGCCGTTTTATCCTGATGAATCGGGAAACAAAGAACCAACCGTATTTGGCAGCAGGAATAGCCTGCCGTTTTGCGGCAGTCGTTTTATCCTGGTGAACCGGGAAACAAAGAACCAACCGTATTTGGCAGTAGGAATAGCCTGCTGTTTTGCGGCAGCCGTTTTATCTTGGTGAATCGGGAAACAAAGAACCAACCGTATTTGGCAGCAGGAATAGCCTGCTGTTTTGCGGCAGCCGTTTTATCTTGGTGAATCGGGAAACAAAGAACCAACCGTATTTGGCAGCAGGGATAACCTGCTGTTTTGCGGCAACCGTTTTATCCTGATGAATCGGGAAACAAAGAACCAACCGTATTTGGCAGCAGGGATAACCTGCCGTTTTGCGGCAGCCGTTTTATCTTGGTGAACCGGGAAACAAAGAGCCAACCGTATTTAGCAGTAAGAATAGCCTGCCGTTTTGCAGCTGTCGTTTTATCTCAGTTATCCCAGATATAAGGAATGGATTCATTACCACATCCATAAACTAGCTTTCTTGTCGTTTTTTCGTGCCTCCTTGCGGTAGTTCCCCCTCCGGCTGTTTATCTGCTTCCTTGCCAAAAGAGAATGTTCATAAAAAACGGTTATACATGTGAGGTGTGCTGATAGACTTTAAGATTTTGAGAAATTTGTTTTTATCATTGACAAATATTTTGTATTATTATAATTTTGTACCAAATATAATTGGGCTTATTGTTTAAAATGAATCTTCTATTTTTCTTTGGTCGAGTTTATAATAAAAAATAGAAAGAAAGCTTTATCATGAGAACAATGTGCATATAAAGTACAGTCCCTTATATATGCTTTTTCCATTCTGAGAGGGCGGGAGGAAAATTGCCATGCATGCGGCAGAGCAAGGCTGGCCAGTCTGTCCTTTGCATAGGTCCATATCAGGAAACATATGAGCCTCGAATTAGCTCAATCGATGTTGTTCATCACAAAAATTGGCATTGACGGATAATTTTGTTCCTGTTTTTCCCTTGGATTGGAGCCGTATGGGCGCAACCGGCATGGGAATTTACATTTTGAGAGAAGAAAAGACTTATCGACGGTTGTAATGGCAATTTCAAGCGCAGTAGGACAATGGAGCCCAGAACCGGCTTCAAAGGCTGTAGGTCAAGCTTTAGGGCCGTTCTTCGGAGCTGTAGCCGCAATTGCACCCGATGACTATGTATATGGAAATATCCATAAAAGGTATAGGGAGGTCTATGTAAATGGTGTATTCTCCTACTATCAGACAGAATATACGGTTACAGCGTGGTTGCACCACGATGGAAAAGACATCTACGGTGGAGAAACCACAGAGTATTATGAGGGGACTTCTCCCATGCGCCTGGAAGCGTGAACGACTTAAATCTTTATAAAACTAGGGGAGGGATTCCTATGCAAACGGGGGATAAGGCCCTTTCCATCCTGTTTCGTCTATTGAGCGCTATATTGCTGGCAGGTGCGTTCTATATTGCACTTACAGGAGCATTTGGTCTTAGCCGGGCAGCGAGATGCGTGCTGCTTCTGCTGGTTGGAGCTTTTGCGTGCAAAGAGCAGCTTCGCCTTCTATGGAATCACTGGCGAAAGGGGACGGCGATCGATTGGAAGGACCCCTGGATACTGTTTCAGTTCTTTTTAGTGATCCTGTGGCTGGCGGTCTTCCTGGGGGTCTGGTTTTGAGTATAAGAAGGGGAAGCCGGCCAGCCGGCCGAGGGGGCGTTGTTCCGCCCGAACGAATGGCTGGAACCTCCTGCCGTTTTCGGTGGAATAGGGTTCCGAAAATGCGTTTGTAAACCGAATCCATACGGAAGAAGGGGCGGCTGCAAACCCCATTCCCAATGTTGCTTTGCAAATAAACTACAAAATATTTGCAAATAAACTACAAAATTTATTTTTGATCTCATTGCCAATAATTGTATAAATATGAGTATTAATAGGAGATAAAAAAACAACGAAGTAGATAACGCTACAACATATTGGCCGTACTAATGGAAGTA
The DNA here is from genome assembly GCF_046693725.1 of Anaeromassilibacillus sp. SJQ-1. NCBI lineage: Bacteria > Bacillati > Bacillota > Clostridia > Eubacteriales > Acutalibacteraceae > Anaeromassilibacillus > Anaeromassilibacillus sp. SJQ-1. The sequence continues at coordinate 36,121 of NZ_JBKEIV010000047.1, forward strand.
TATACTCTAGCCTCTACTTATCAGGATGCAAAGACGTATACGGCAGAGCTCGTAAAACATTGGGAAAATAGAGATTTTAGATGAGAACCAGTCAAAGGTAGTTAAATAAATTAAGAAAAAGTCGGAGCAGTTTAACGCTCCGGGTTTTAATAATTCCGAATAATAAGTTCGCCGAATTTTTTGCCCGGTGCAAGATTGTTAGAGCGGCTGACTGCTTCGATGTTGTACTCCGCATAGAGATTGTGTATAAAATCATCATTGTTATAAGAGAGGATAAACTTGCCTTTAAGGTGGGATAAAATATCTTTTAGGCGTAAATGATCAGCCTCCGTAAAGTCTATATCGTAATATTGTTCTGTCCCATAATAGGGAGGATCAAGATAAAATAATGCATCCGGCCGATCGTATACTTTGATTAAATCCTCAAAATCCTTATGCTCAATTACAACTCGAGATAATCTCTTACTGACTTGTGTTAAATAATTTACGGTACTATTAATATCACGCGGTCGACAGGAGTAGCTCCGGCAATCTGCTCCAAAGCTCTCTCGGATGAGGGTGTAATACAATGCAGCACGCTGTATATCTGTCATGGCCCATGGAGGAGACGCCTGGCAGCAGGATTGGAAAACTTCCCGAGAATTAAGGACAAACTCTAGCTCATCTTGGAGGGCTTTGGGGTGATATTTTACGATCCTAAATAGATTGACGAGTCTACCATCGGCATCGTTATATACCTCTATGGGAGCGTGACGATCGCGACCAAATAAGACCCAGCCAGCACCTCCAAAGACCTCGATGTATCTACCAAAGTGATCGGGGAACCTCTCAATTATTTTGTTTCGGAGCAATTTTTTGCCTCCAATACGACTAATAAAACTATCCAATTACTATCAATTCCTTTCTTAAACAACAACACCCCCAGTTTTTACACTGGGGGTGTTGTCAATATTTTTCACATTTTTATGTAGGTGAGATGACCATAGATCAACATTAATATGTTCATCTTACCTCCTACGATAACCAAATTGCCCTTATTTTGACGGTTGTTACAGCCTCACTCATAGACATTACATTAAATTGTAGGCCCTTAGCACAATCATCTGCCATTATATTAGACATATCAACAACTGTAACACTGTCAAAAGATTCGATCAAAGTTTTGCCTATACTAAACATACCCTTAGAATCTAATAAGCTAATCTTGACAGCCCCTCCGCCAATCTTATTAATATTGCAATCGATATCCACACCTAATCGGGTATAAGACATAAATATCCCAGACGTCTCATCTGATGTACCTGCAGATAATGTGAGAGTCGACTGGGTCATTAATGCAGCACTAGAATCAGCATTGATCTCAATATATGTATCTGACTCTAGGTGATCACCATTATATATGTGAGTTGTAAGCAGCGTATCACTCCAAACACCTGTCCTGTAAATATATGTCCTGCTGCTGGGCGGAGTGGCTCCGCCGTATACGGGACGCATAATCCCTGTACGATCTTGTAGCCAGCTGCTGGTCGCCGATCGTATCACTCCGTCCGCCCCGGATATAGGTACTACCGATACGGATTGTATGATGCCTTGTGGATTAGCCCGTATGATTGGCACGTTACCCCTCCTCAAAGACAAAAGCAACGGTATCTGTAGGCAACGTCTCTGGCGTGGCCTCCATTACCGTAAAATGTAGTCCATTGACACTGGCTGCATCGCCGTCAACATCCAGTTTTGTTGCGAGGAGAGCATCCATTATATCGACAGGGACCGCCCCTATGGCATCACACATATCATCTGATGATTTCCAGACAGGCACAGAACTACTCTGCTGTGACAAAAAGGCGCTACTGGATGGAGGAGACAGCTGTGTTATAGTCGATGAGGATGATGCGTATAGCAGACCATACCGAGTTAAACTTGACTTTCCGGTACCTCCATGATTAACCTTAAGCGTACCCGTGAGATCATCTGCATAAGGACGATCTTTGCCTATTGCAATCCAGGCCACACCGTCATACTGCAACAGCTGAGGGATATTTTCTGTAAGCCAACTATACGAATATGCTGATGCACGGGTCATATTGGTGTAGCTGTAATGGTGATAAATCGTTTTAGCACCTAATCCATTGAGATCCAGGGTAGGTACCACCGTCGTGCTAGTAACATGGGGGATAATTACAATCATCATCCCTGTGATTAGCTCTGTGATGCCATCTACTGTCGCTGTGTATTTGCTACCAGAACCTGATGTAGTGACAATGGGACAACTACCGTCCCCTTTAGGACCTTGTGGCCCTGCTGGCCCGGTCTCGCCAGGGTCTCCCTTAGGACCTTGCGGTCCCTCCGGCCCGGTCTCGCCGGGATCTCCCTTAGGACCTTGTGGTCCTTCCGGCCCGGTCTCGCCAGGGTCTCCCTTAGGACCTTGTGGCCCTGCTGGCCCGGTCTCGCCAGGGTCTCCCTTAGGACCTTGCGGTCCCTCCGGCCCGGTCTCGCCGGGGTCTCCTTTGGGCCCCTGCGGCCCTGCTGGCCCGGTCTCGCCAGGGTCTCCCTTAGGACCTTGCGGTCCCTCCGGCCCGGTCTCGCCGGGGTCTCCCTCAGGACCCTGTGGTCCCTCCGGCCCGGTCTCGCCGGGATCTCCTTTAGGACCTTGCGGTCCCTCTGGTCCGGTCTCGCCGGGATCTCCCTTAGGACCTTGCGGTCCCTCCGGTCCGGTCTCTCCAGGGTCTCCTTTGGGACCCTGTGGCCCCGCTGGACCGGTCTCGCCAGGGTCTCCCTTAGGACCTTGCGGTCCCTCCGGCCCGGTCTCGCCGGGATCTCCTTTAGGACCTTGCGGTCCCTCTGGTCCGGTCTCGCCGGGATCTCCCTTAGGACCTTGCGGTCCCTCCGGTCCGGTCTCGCCAGGGTCTCCTTTGGGACCCTGTGGCCCCGCTGGACCGGTCTCGCCGGGATCTCCCTTAGGACCTTGCGGTCCCTCCGGCCCGGTCTCGCCGGGGTCTCCTTTAGGCCCCTGCGGCCCTACTGGCCCGGTCTCACCGGGGTCTCCTTTGGGCCCCTGCGGTCCTGCTGGACCGGTCTCGCCGGGATCTCCCTTAGGTCCTTGCGGTCCCTCTGGTCCGGTCTCGCCAGGGTCTCCTTTGGGACCCTGTGGTCCCGCTGGCCCGGTCTCGCCGGAATCTCCCTTAGGACCTTGCGGTCCCTCTGGCCCGGTCTCGCCAGGGTCTCCTTTGGGACCCTGTGGCCCCGCTGGCCCGGTCTCGCCGGGATCTCCCTTAGGTCCTTGCGGTCCCTCTGGCCCGGTCTCGCCGGGATCTCCCTTAGGCCCTTGTGGTCCTTCCGGCCCGGTCTCGCCAGGGTCTCCTTTGGGTCCGATCGCATCTACACCAGAGTCGACAAACTCTCCGGCATCTTTGTCCCAAATCATCCATGTACCGTCAGGGCTAATGTAAGGACTGCTCCCCACTACTACCTGCGCACGATCTGCCGCCTCTACAGCCTCATCACGAGCGTCCATTACTTGCTGCTCAAGCTCCACAAACTCAGAGGGGAGTGGTGATGGGACATCCCCAGGAGCATTGATGCTCCTCTTGATCCTCAGATCAATAATAGCGGACTTTTTGGTGCGCCCATCTGGAGCCTCGTATCTGAGCTGCACATGAGCGATCCCACCCTCTGGGATATACTCCCTCTTGATAGGGATACGTAGGATAAGGTTATCCTCCGATACCTGTGCGTCCACCAGCCAAACATCTTTGCGTATCCCCGTCTCTGCGTCCATAGCAATTGTCCAGTCTGCATACATAGCTCCACCGGTCTGCAGTATAACCAAAGTGTAGACATTATGCTCTGCGGCATACCCTACAACCAGCTCTTGCGGAGCTGCAGATATACTCCAATCCCGATTAAGTGTAATCATGTACTCCTCCGGTTAGACAGTCTCATCGGTCGATTTACCGTCTTTGATACGGATAACCGCCTGATATGCACCATTGCTTGCCAAGCTAACAAGAGCTGCATTCAGCGGTATCAGCGCCCAGACCGTCCAGGGCTGCATCCAACCGCCTGTGGCTGCTGTTGTGACGACCAGTAGCACCGCCGCAATGATGTAAGACAGCCACTGCGTCGGTAGCTTCAGCCGTCATACTCTTCAGCATTTGGGTGAACAAGCCCGTACAGGCCGCAACCCCTGTAAAAGTGGCCAAAGTCTCCCAACTTAAAAAGCTATTAATATCCATATTAATCCTCCTTAATCTCTACTTAATCAACACACCAAACAGCAACTTGCCGTTTGCATATACGCCTGTGCTTTGACCTGACTTGCCAATTGCCCTCACACCAAATATGTAATCATTACCTGATTGACGTCCAGTAATTGTCTGCAGCACCGCACCATTGCCCACGGTAAAGGCTGGCTTAACAGGGCTTGTTAGCTTGACGTGGTAACTGCCACCTTGTACCAAAGTGATGTCCTGCGTGGTATCAGATATTACAGGTGCATCTTTGCCCACAGCGGCGAGGATGCCAGTCGCAATCAAACGGGCTGCATGTGTAGGATCAAATCGGCGCATGTCGTTTGGGGAGTCGATAAAACCGAGCTCAATTAAGATAGCTGGAGCCGTCGTCTCCCGGATGACTGCGTAATAATCACGGCCATCCGTGCCAGTCTTGGTTTTGACGCCCCGATCATGATATCCAAGTCTAAGGAGTACTCGCTGTACCTGCTCAGCCAATTTGCGAGACCTGGTGCCTATGATCGAGCAATAAGTCTCCAGACCGGATCCACCACCAGCATTGAGGTGGACGCTCACAAAATAATCGGCTCCCCACCGATTAGACAATGAGGCGCGCTTATCGACATCCACATACGTATCTGTCGATCTTGTCTGTCCAACGGATATCCCGTATGAGTTAAGCAATTTTGCAAGCTCTACACATACCTGCAATGTACAATCCTTTTCCCGTCGCCCCTGGGCACAAGCACCGGGGTCATTGCCTCCGTGCCCAGCATCAATCCATATCCTCATTATTACTCACCTCCACCTCGACAAAATAGGAAGACACAAGCTCATGAGGCAAATACTGTAGGTTGATTGTACCTCCATCCTCCTCGCCCTCTTGTTGACATAGATACAGTTTACCGTCTTCTGGGTCAAGATAGTATTTGCCATACGTGTACTCCATGCCCTTTGCTGCGGGTATAGGGTCATCCTGTGTCCCTGCATGGACAACATCAATGACCTCCCACAAATTGGGCGTCTTATCTGGTGTCCAATCAGCTTGTGTCGTATGGCCTTGCCCATCACGGACCTTATACAGTTTTTGCGTCGGCGTGTAGTATCTCCGATCTCCAGGTACTACTGCCTCCCCAACTATCCAATAGGGATACAAGGATGGGGCCTTAGCCGCCTCCTGATCCGGTGCATAGGAGACCAGCATCTCAATGTTATCACGGGTGGTCTGTGCCAGCTCTGGGGTAATCGCGTCCGGAGTGACACCAATAATGGTGGCGACTGCAGCGGCTTGCACCTCAGATTGCTCCATGAGTTGAGTCTCTCTTACGCTGACCTCCTTGACGAGTTCTATGCCGATTTGCCCCTCCTGATAATAAGACCGGACAAAAAGGGTATAGCCCTCGATCGGCTTGTCTGCTCCTGTGATCGTCATAGACTTTGTTTTAGCTGTGTCTGTAAAAATGGTACGCAACTCCTGGTCTGTGTAATCCTGTGGATCAAATTTGATGCAGACACCAGGGCGATAGACGCCCTTATACGATTGATTGGCTCCGGTATTACCAATGCAATAGAGCCGTGTACCATCTGCCATTGTCAAGATCATATGAAATCCTCCCATTGACTTGATTTCTTGCGCCGGAAGCGCAGGAAAAGAAACCGAAAACGGGAATCCCGTCTGTTGAGGGATATCCCGCAATGCTTGCTTATACTCTTGCCATACCGCACGAGTGGCCTCGTCCATCGCCGACCAGTTAGACGGATTGCAATAAATCAGATCGCACTGATTAAGGAGCTCGTCCCGGTATGCATACATTTTTTTTGCAGTCGTAAAAAATCCGTCTCGATAATACCAATATCCAGATACTACGTTATTAGGTACATCCTCAATCTCTTTTGTATGATAAAGCGAGAGAGGGTAATATGTATCCGTATCGCATGCATATATGGTGTCAGAGTCGTCCTCCTGGCACGCAACAATAACCCCATTAGATTGTCTTTTTGTAGGGATTATATGATCGGACATATCTACAATTAAGTCCTGTTGGTCTAACAAAAGAAACATCGTTACCTCCTATATGCAAAAGCCAAAACATATACCTTTTGAGACAGACAGATCAGTCGATGTCGTATAATTTCCACCAGTACTAATATACATCCATCGGTTTGTATATGATCTGTTAGGAGTTCTAAGCCAATAATCTTCGACGGATCCATCCCCATTTGATAGGCGTTTAATTCGGCTGGCCGCATCTGTAAAAATTGGATAAGGATACCCTTCTTCCGAAGATAGATATGCTGATTCAGCGCCGGACATTAGCCATAGTTTATCTACCGTAGAAATAGTATCATAAGACGACCCTGGTCTATATGTCTTTTTTATTACAGGCTTTATTACAGATTTAAGGTCTTCGGGAAGTTGTGCAAATATAGCCTCTAATTTTGTCCTCATTATGCAATCAGACCAATCTTCGTCTTGTTCTGCTACTCTTGACGTATCTTGCATAAGATTTTTTAATCCAAAGGTGATAGAAGCTTTTCCGCCTCCTTCGAGATCATCGTGATCAAAATCCCAAATTTGTGCAGTAAGTGTCTCTCCTGTGCTTAATTTAATGTTTTTTGTGTCTCCAACAGCCCAGTAGTCTGCCGCAACTCCCGCACTAGCTGCTTGGGCAATCTGGTCCCAACTATTGTCCTCCAAATCCGGATATATAGACCTAATAGCAATTGTCTGCATCCCGTAGTATGGTCCAGTTGTTATATCCCGATATGTATCTCCACAGGTAATACGATATGTCGTATCAGCGGAGCTAAGTCCAATGACTTTTTTAAGCGTCTCTGGGACTGTGCCCGTATACACAGTATCGTCACCTTGGGCAACTGTAAATTCCTCACCAGAAAATTCTGGGTCGAAGGAAATTGTGACCAAATGGAGTGCCAATGTGCGATTGTACAGAGCACTAAACATTAGATCGGGAGTAGCCTTTGTACCGAGATCAAGTAATGAGGCTGTATCGTCCTGTAGGAGCGTCGCCTTATTGAGTGGAGTACCATCCTCTATTGGATCGTCTGCACGGCTCATGTCAAATACATTGGTCTGCCCACTGACAGGCGTAAGCAATACCCGCCCCGGATGTGTTGATATCCTATCTTTGATAAATCATACCTCCCCTACATAGAGATCGCCGCAAAAACACCAAGCGGCAGCCATCCTGTCCAGCCAAGCGCCAATGGTGTGGAGATCCCACTCCCAGACATTAACCTGGCCAAAATCAATTGTGTTGTTGTAGATGATCTCCTGCCAGTCTGGTAATTGGCAAAACACCTCTTGGAGCGCATTGATGTTATTACGTATCCGGTTGATCTCTCCATAAGAGGGAGGGCTATCCCGTGTCCAATCTGTCTTACAAGGATTGGATACCGTGTATCCATAGCCGCTCAACAGCTCCTGTAGCTGCTGTATTATTGTCTCGATACGATTAAAATCCGTATAGCTATATGACTCCCCGCTCGTATGATCCCATCTGAGATCAGGCACTGCCAATCACCTCCACACTCGATATGTATCCGCTGGTGAGATCAATATCCATGGACGTTATCATACCGGTCAATGCATTGCCAGACATCTGCTGCAGCTGGACCTTATCTCCCGGCTGCCAGGCACCGGGGAAAAGGTCCCCCTGCTCTACGATCCTCTGTTGATAGTGGTCGTATACTCGCTGTGCCATAGCCTGCGCGTCCTCCATGAGCGTACAGTCCTCCACTGCCATTACATTAGCTTTAGAGTTTGCCGGTAGATTGGGCATAGTGACGGAGCCTCCCAGACTTGTCTGATCCTCATATGTTTTGCCAGTGAGCGTAACTGTGCCAGCCTCAGAGACCGTAAGACGTGCCCAATTGACGCTCTTATCAGCGATGATTGCTCCTGTACAAGAGAGCTCAGCAGCAGGGGATGAAAACTTGACCAGACGATCACCCACTTGGCACTCCTCTACAAACAGCTCGCTGCTCTCATCAGAGAGGCTGTAATGATGTACATATACCTCTACCCCAGTCACCAGCTCCCGTTGCGTGAGGCTATGTCCCACCACTTTGTCGTCCGGGCTGATCGTATCCGACACATCAGTCGATGGCTTAAAAATACGGATCATATTACTGCGCGCACATGACACCAAAGCACCTGCAGCAAACGCTACTTGCTGCAGCGCCGCCCGATGCGTACAGATGGGGAGATACCCTTTGAGGGTGATCCTGGCGATATCCGCATCTAGCTCATACAGATCCGAGACTCCGGCAGATGCCATAATATCGGACACCAAGTCCCCGACCGTAATGCCGTCCAGCCACAAACCTCCCATGTACTCTGTGCCATCAATCACGCCTAATAGATCGGTACAGGTGACATCTGTGACATTGCCGTCAGTTGCAGCCTCTTGCAGATAATAGGTCCCCATGTCCATGGGATCACCATCAATCCACTCTGTAACAGCCATATCCTGCCTCAACTGGAAAGCACGATATGCACCGCTGGGATCAAGTATGTCAAACTCTCCGGACGGCGAGTAAAACTGATAATAGAGCATGTTGATGCGCAACTCGTCGGAGAGTAAATCAACCTCCTCTATCACATTGGCGCTGATAAGATCGTTGCCTCCAAATACCTTAAGCACGCCGTACCGTAGCCCGGATAATTTGAGATAATGGTATGGCTTGTTGGTTGCCAAAAATGTGATGACAATCTTATAATATCCCTCCACCAGCGGACCATAAGAGGCGTTGGCGGAAACCGGAGCAAAATCCTCCTCGTGTATCACATTGCCGCTCTGTCCATACCAAACGATATGCATATCATGGATCCAGTCTCCGGTTGACTCGCTAAATACCAAGGTAAGTCCTACAGAGGTGTGAGGCTCCGTAAATGTGATTGTCAATGTGGGAGGGACTGCAAACACTCCATCTGATCCAGAGAGTGTGTTTGACCAAACTCCCATAAACTCTTGGACAGGATCATCCGGAAAAAGTAACCGGCTCCCATCAAGCGGGATACCATCCCCCTCTAACGTTGCCCATGGATCCAGCGTCTGGGTCTCATCATGGATCTGATAGAGATCGGACCAAGGCTTGTAATTTGTGGCGGATAGGGTGGCGTCGTCAACCGCTGTAACATCCATCAGCCTAAAAGAGATCTCGCATCTGGTACTCATTGGCCATCCTCCAAAGGCTCTACTCCGGTGATATTGAGCGTAAGGCCATCCCAGCGCCGTGTGCCATCCAGCTCTAAAAACATTAGAGAGTCGTTACCGATCTCTACACGGGCGTCCAGCGTAACATCATCTTGACCGTCCGGCAAAGTAATGGACACATACTCGTCCGATGTAGCCAATGCCTCGCGCAGCGAGTCATAAGCGGCCTGGTCAAGGCTGCCCAAAGTGACTGTATACGTGCGATACCGGGCACGCAGCTCACTGCGTTTCCGGCCGCTCTCCGCAATCAGATCATACTTATACTCACGTATCTCTCCGCGCTTAAGGTCGGTTATCTCTGCACCGGGATACTTTTGGCCGTTGATCTCGATCATGTTGTTGTGCCTCCCTTGACCATCTTATCGCCTCGTCGTTTGCGCTCGACCTCGATGTACGGATACATGTGCCGGGCAAGAGCCGCCATATCGCCCTTAAGATTGATCGTAGGCGTCGTCTCTATGTACTCATGATAGTAGGTGGATTGCGTGGCCGCTGGAGCGTATTGGGCTGCATGTGCATTTGTTCGGTCAGTGGCCACAGCGGACAAACTCCCGACCTCGCTGGTTACCGCGCCGCGCATTTGAGCGAGGACATCTGGCAATGCCCGGTCAAACCCAACACCTACGCCCTGTGCGAGAGGCTCGCCAACCAGATCCCGTGTTTTGCCGGATGGGGAGTGGATGTCCGCCTCATCTCTCATGGCATTGATGGCTTGACGCACAATATCGGCGGCAGCGGTAGACAGGGCTCCAGACTTGGAGTACATGCCATCAATCATCCCTTGGATGCTGTTTTGTCCAATACTGCTCAGCGTTGATGGGACCGAGGCCAAAGCCGCATCTAGCTTGGCCGTAAAGCTTTTGTTGAGCGTATCGAGCTGACTCTTATAAAATTGATCGGCAATCCCTTTGGCCAAATCCTGCTGCTTTTGCCAAGCAGCCATGTAGCTGCCAAATTCTTCCGCAGGCAAATTAACCAGCGCCTGCGCAAATTTGGTGGCCTCCTCGACTCCGAGAGCCGTTACCTGATCAATAAATCCATCCGGCAACTTGCGCATCTGGAGCTGTGACAGAGCCTTGTCGTATGCACGCAGGGCCTCAATATGCGCGTCCAAATTGACAAGGGATAGGTCACCAGTCTCATCATCAATCACAAATAGGTCTCCAAAGCCAGCCAGTTTGGATTGCATGTCCTCTTGCTGCGCAAGGATATCATCGTTCGCGCCTTGGAACTCATCGGTGATCTCTGTAATCCGGTCCTTGGTGATCTGCAATGCCTCATCGTAGCCGTCCGTCAAGGCATCCTTATATGCGTCAGTGACCTCTTTGCCTGCATCCTCATATGCTTTTTTTTGAGCGTCGGCGCTCTCCTCGATAGCGTCGATCTCCCTTTGGATGGCCTCTTTTTGGGTTTTACCGACCTTGTCCATTTGACGCTCTTTGGCGGCAACCATGGACTCTGTCGTTGAGTCAACCTTATGGTTATATGCCTCCACATTTGCCTCGACCCATTGCTCCATCGCAGCCACAGACGCATCTACACCTGTGTCGATGGCATAGGTCAAATTATCTATGTAAGACTCCCCAATCTCCGTGTAAGAGTCGGCACTCGCTTTAGCTGCCTTAATCGCTGCATTGGATACGGAGGTAATCGCTCCTGTAACATCCTTGGTCTTGTCCTTGATACCGAGGGCGATGCCCATAGAAATCATCTTACCAACCTGGTCACGCATCACGCGAGACGGGGAGTGGATGTCCAAGGCTCCCTTGATGCCGCCGAGGATGCTGTTGGCAAACTCAGTGACCTTGCCCTTGATCCACTCGCCTGCTCCTGTGATGCCCTGCCAGATGCCCTCGACGATATTTTGTCCGACATCCTGGATCTTGGACATCAGACCCAAAAACGCATCTACAAGCGCCTGGACGATCTGTGGGACTGCCTTGATAATCCCCGCAATAATGGCTGGCAAATCCTGGACGAGTGCCACAAATAGGGTAATACCTGCCTCGATGATCTTGTCAATATTAGACGTTAATGCAGTAACGATCCCCTCAATGATCCTGGGCATAGACTCTGCAAGCGTTGTAATGATCTGTGGGAGTGCATCTATCAAAGCCAAAAATAGCGTAACGCCCGCATCAATAATCGCTGGCAGATTATCCATCAGCGCCGTGATAATCCCGTCAATTAAGTCCGGCAATGCGTCGACGATCGTCTGGATAATCATCGGGAGATCCTCGACCAGAGCGGTCAACAGGTCGATCCCGGCCTGCACGATGAGATCGATATTATCAAGCAATGCTGTGAGAATCCCGTCTATGATCTCTGGGATTGCCTCCACAATGGCCGCAATAATATCTGGGAGTGCGTCTACCAATGCCGTAAGCAGCTGTATCCCCGCATCGATTAGCCGAGGAATCGATGCAAGCAATACATCGACCAGGTTGGTCACAATATTGGGGATAGCAGCAATTAAGATGGGTAATCCATCCAGCAGTCCCTGCACAAGTCCTTGGATTAACTGGATGGCCGCATCAACCAGTAGAGGTATATTGTCGATCAATGTCTGGACAATGGCAGCAACAACCTCGATAATTTTAGGCACCAGTTGAGGGAGGGCCTGACTGATCCCATTGGCCAGAGCCATGATGATCTCAATGGCGCCCTCTAAGAGTAATGGTAACGCCTCAATCAATCCCTGCAACAGCGTGGTGATCATGCCCACAGCAGCTGTACTGATCTGAGGCAAACATGCAGCGAGTCCGTCAACCAATCCCATAACGATCTCGCTCGCAACATCCGCTATTTGCGGTAGGATTGTTGCAACTCCATCGCTCAATCCGGAGAGCGCCTCTCCAAATGCCTCCG